>JANMVY010000097.1:0-1646 GCA_031393535.1 Actinomycetes bacterium
GCCCGTGACCGAGATGCGGTCGTCCTCGCCGATCTTGTCGTAGTCGGCGGGGTCAGCGAAGGTCAGCGGCAGCACACCCTGCTTCTTGAGGTTCGCCTCATGGATGCGGGCGAAGCTGCGCGTGATGATCACCTTGGCGCCGCGAAAGCGGGGCTCCATCGCCGCGTGCTCGCGAGACGATCCTTCACCCATGTTCTCGTCGGCGAACACAACCCAGCCTTGACCGGCTTCGTGATAGTGCTTCGCGATGTCGGGGAACGGTCGTGTGCTGCCGTCGAGTTGATCTTTGCCCTCACCGATCTTTCCGGTGAACGCGTTGACCGCACCGATGTACAAGTTGCCCGAGATGTTCTCGAGGTGCCCGCGATACTTGAGCCAGGGCCCCGCCATCGAGATGTGGTCGGTGGTGCACTTGCCCTTGGCCTTGAGCAGGATCGGCAACTCGATGTAGTCGTTGCCGTCCCACGGGTCGAACGGTTCGAGCAGTTGCAGACGATCGCTCGTCGGTGACACGTCGACCACCACGTTCGATCCGTCGGCCGGCGGCTGCACGAAGGTCGCTTCGCCCGGATCGAAGCCGAGCGCCGGTAGTTCTTCGCCTATTGGCGCGTCGAGCTTGACCAGGGTTCCGTCGGGCGCGGTGAGCGAGTCGGTCTGCGGGTCGAAATCGAGGCGACCTGCGAGGGCCATCGCGACCACGGTGTCGGGCGAGGTCACGAACGCGAACGTCGACTTGTAACCGTCGTTGCGTTGAGGGAAGTTGCGGTTGTAGCTGGTGACGATCGAGTTCGGTGTTCCCTCGGCGACGTCGTCGCGTTGCCATTGACCGATGCAAGGACCGCACGCGTTCGCGAGCACCGTCGCGCCGATGCGCTCGAAGTCGGCCAGCAGACCGTCTCGCTCGATGGTGGCTCGCACCTGCTCGGAGCCCGGCGTGATGAGCAGGGGAGTCTTGGCGACGATGCCGCGCGCCCATGCTTGCCGTGCGATCGACGCGGCGCGGGTGATGTCCTCGTAGGACGAGTTGGTGCAGCTACCGATGAGCGCGGAAGACACCTTGAGTGGCCAGCCGTTGAGCTTCGCGTCGGCCCCCATTCTCGAGACCGGACGGGCGAGGTCGGGGGTGTGCGGACCGTTGATGAGGGGCGCGAGTGTCGATAGGTCGATCTCGATCACCTCGTCGAAGTACGCCGTTGGATTCACGGACACGTCGTCATCGGCGCGAAGGTCGTGGGCGACCGCATCGGCCGCTTCGGCGATCGCGGCACGCCCGGTGGACGTGAGGTAGCGGCTCATCGCCGCGTCGTACGCGAACACGGAAGTGGTGGCGCCGATCTCGGCACCCATGTTGCAGATGGTGGCTTTGCCGGTGCAACTGATGGTGTTCGCACCCGGACCGAAGTATTCGACGACGGCGCCCGTACCGCCTTTGACGGTGAGGATCTCGGCCACCTTCAAGATGACGTCCTTCGGTGCGGACCAGCCGGACAGCTCGCCGCTGAGGTGAACGCCGATGAGCTTGGGCCAACGCACGTTGAACGGGAAGCCGGTCATCACATCGACCGCGTCGGCGCCGCCGACGCCGATGGCGATCATGCCGAGCCCGCCTGCGTTCGGCGTGTGGCTGTCGGTGCCGATCATCAGGC
>JANMVY010000099.1:0-7313 GCA_031393535.1 Actinomycetes bacterium
GCATGTCTGCTCGACCTCGGTCAGGTGATGGCTCGACAGCAGCACGCTCGAACCGGCGTCGGCGAGACGCCGCACAAGGTGGCGGATCTCGCGGATCTCGCCCGGATCGAGACCGTTCGTAGGTTCGTCGAGGATCAACAATTCGGGTCGTGCCAGCAACAACCGTGCGAAGCCCAGCCGCTGCTTCATACCCTGTGAATAGGTTTGCACCTTGCGGTTCACCGCGTCGCCCAGTCCGGCGATCGACAACGCTTCTTCGAGGTTGGCGTCGCGTAGGCGGCCACCGCCCGCCTCCCACCAGAGCCGAAGATTCGTCATGCCCGACAGGTGGGGCACGAAGGCCGCCTGCTCGACCATGGCCCCGACTCGCAGGAGCTGCGCGCAACCGGGTACGACGACCTCGCCGAACAGACGCACTTCGCCTGCGGTCGGCCGGATCAGGCCGACCAGCACGCGAAGCGTGGTCGTCTTGCCCGCACCGTTCGGGCCGAGCAAGCCGCACACCTCGCCCGGCGCAACCTGGAACGACAGATCGATGACCGCATTGACATCGCCGAAGGCCTTCGTGAGACCACGAACCTCGATGACCGACTGCGCAACCACGGCGCCTCCCTCGAACGGCTGCACCCTATGACGCCCTGGTCGCCAACCACTCGCGATCGCGGTTCCTCTTACCTACTTCACGGGGGGCGTTCGCCGCAGACCAATGCACGCGGACCGAACGCGACCTCGCCGACCTGCCGGCCGAATACAGGCGCCACGTACTCGGTGCGGTCAGCATCGACGCCACAATCGTCAACGGCCGGCAGGCCTAGACAACCGACGACGGGCATCTGCCACAGGGCAGCGGCGGCATCGCCTCTGCGCGGGTCCTACGATCCGGATCACCCCATGGGACCTCCGCCCCTATCCGATTCGGAGGCAGTACTCGATCATTTGCGTGGAACTCGCCACGCGAGCGAGGCCATTCGGTCGCCACGTACTCGGAGATGAACAATGAAGCGCAGAACCCTTGATGTCCTTTTCAGCGCCGGTGGCTTCGCGCTCGCGGTGCTGTTGCTCATTCTCGCTCTGGTCATGACGAGCAACGCCAACTTTGCCAAGAACTACGTGCATGACCAGTTGAGCCAACAGAAAATCACGTTCAAGACGGTCGACACCCTGACTGACGAGGAGAAGAAGTCTGCGTGCCTCGTGAAGTACGCCGCGAAGGTGATGACCACCGGGAAGCAAGCCGAGTGCTACGCCAACGATTTCATCGGTCTGCACGTCAAGGACACGGCGAAAGGCTTGACCTACGCCGAGCTCGGCACGCCCCAAAGTGATCTTCGGACGAAGGTCGCCGCGGCGCAGAAGGCGAACGACCCGGTGCTCGCCGATCTGCAAAAGCAGCTCACCGACGTCACCAACCAACGCGAAACGCTCTTCAAGGGCGAGACGCTCCGAGGCTTGCTGCTCACCTCGTATGGGTTCAGTGTCTTCGGCGTGAAGGGCGAACAGGTCGCTACCGTGGCATACATCGTCGCCGCGCTGCTTGCACTGTTGTCGGTTGCCGGATTCGTACACGCCTTCCGGACCCCGAAGAACAAGGCGTTCGCCGCGCCCGAGTCGGTCTAGATCACCGGCCGGTCGCGGAAGGCGCGGAGGAGTCGCGATCGAGTCGCCTCGTCAAGCGCCGCGACATCGGCTTGGGCCAGATGTCCCGCGATCTCGATCGTGCGACGGAATTGCGCGAGCGCCGCGGTGCACTCGGGGCATCGACGAAGATGCGCGTCGATGAGCGACCGCCGAACGGAGCCGACTGCATCGTCGAGATACGCGGTGATCTCGGTAACGAAATCGATGCAGTCGATGCTCTCGTCGTTCATCGACGCTCCATTCCCGCGTCGTAGCGGTCGAGGGCCGTTCGCACGCGGGCGCGCCCACGGTGCAGCAGCACGCGTTGGTTTGCCGCGGTCAGTCCGAGCGCCTCGATCACCTCATCGGAGGTCCACCCTTCGATGTCGCGTAGGGTAAACACGGCACGTTGTGCGTCAGGCAGTGCCGCCGCCGCCTTGTGCACAACCGCGACCATCTCGCGGGCAACCACCCGGTCGAGCGGTGACTCGCCCCAGCGCCGCACCGTGCCGGCCGCGATCCAGTGACCGCCAAAGGGGCCTTGATCCGCGAATTGGTTCTCGGGGAAGCCGCCGCGATCGTCGGCGACGTCATCACCTGCAAGGCTCGAAAACGGGGTCTGGCGCGCGTCACGGACCCCCCGGGAGATAGCCCGGTTCGTGAGGATGCGCACGAGCCAGGTCTTGAGCGTCGAGCGGCCCTCGAACGTGTGGATACCGCGGATCACTGCGAGCCACGTTTCGGCAACGACCTCGTCGGCAGTGTCGTCGCTAGCCACGAAACGTCGGGCGACGCGAACGAGTAGCCGGTGGTACCGGTCGAGAAGCTGGACGAACGCGTCCTCCTCGCCGGCGCGCAAACCTGCAACGAGTGCTGCGTCATCGGGGTACTCGACAGACATGGGCGGCCATACTGCCGCATTGACGGGTGCAAGAGCGCGACCATCGCTCACACCAGCTCCGGGTCGGACACCCCAGTGTCGAGCCGGCAGTCCCAGCCGTGCAGTCCGCATACGAGGTCGTCGCCTACGACACGACCATCCACGAGAAGTGCACCGCGATGCTGACACCGGCCCGAGAACATCGAATGCCCTGGACCGAAGCGAACAATCACAAGTTCGATGCCGGCGGCACGCGCCCCGTACGGAACTCGATCGGTGAGGTCGTCCCGGTCGGCGAGGCGAAGGGCCCGGCGAAACGAGCCCACGTCGTGAACATCGATGTCGGTCTTGGCTGTGTCGCTCATGGTCTTGCAGTCTCTGCACTCCTCGGAACGTTTCGGAGAAATCGCGTAACGACCGACGGTGTCCCGCGGACGGCATCCGAACGAGCGCACAACAGCCGATCCGATCGGCGAGGAACGAGCCTGAATGATCTCCGCATCGGTCGACACGAGACTGGCGTGTAGGACGTGGTGGAACGAGCCGTGGGGACGATCGATACCCTGGGCCGACCTTGCGAACCCCATGCCGCCGTTGCGTTCCTCTGAACGCGGACTCGAGGAGGCAACCACTCGATGACCATGTCGATGAGCTCCGTACCATGCAGCGATCGGCTCGGTGAGCTCCTACGCCGATACGACACGGTCCGCGCCTTTACCGAGCACCTCGCGGCACCGCTCAGCGTCGAGGACCAAACCATCCAGTCGATGCCTGACGTGAGCCCGACCAAATGGCACCGGGCCCACACCACCTGGTTCTTCGAGACGTTCGTGCTCGTCCCGAACGTCTCGGCATACCGCGTATTCGACGCGTCGTTCGCGTATTTGTTCAACTCGTACTACGAGGCCGTCGGTGATCGTTGGCCACGCCACCAGCGCGGCCTCATGAGCCGACCCGGCGTCGAGCAGATCGGCGCGTATCGCGCGCACGTCGATCATGCGATGCAGGGGCTGCTGAGCATTCCGCACACCGCGACGCTCGACTCGCTCGTCGAACTTGGTCTGCACCACGAACAGCAGCACCAAGAACTGCTGTTGATGGATATCAAGCACGTGCTGGCGCATCAGCACGGACGACCCGCGTACGTGGCTGGTCCCGAAGTGAGCGCGGTGCCCAGTCGTCAACAGTCGACGCATTGGTTCGACCACCCCGGCGGCATCGTCGAGATCGGTCACTGTGGAACGGGTTTCTCGTTCGACAACGAAGGGCCCGTCCACAAAGTCTGGCTCGACCCGTTCGAGATCGCCGGCCGGCTCGTCACCTGTGGCGAGTGGCGCGCATTCATCGACGATGGCGGATATTCCACACCGTCGCTCTGGCTCGCCGATGGTTGGCACACGGCGAATCAACACGCCTGGCAAGCGCCGCTCTACTGGACCCGGTGCGACGACGATTGGCAGGTGGCCACCCTTACCGGTACCCGGGTCATCGACGACGACGAGCCGGTGGTCCACGTGAGCCTGTACGAGGCCGACGCGTTCGCACGCTGGGCCGGGGCCCGTCTGCCCACCGAGTTCGAATGGGAGCATGCCGCGCGCGCCGGCGCCGGCGCGGACGATTGCGACAGACTGTTCGCGCTTCATCCAACGCGGCCCGCCGAGCAGGCCGCTCGCGCCGACCCGGCATGGTTCGGTTTCACATGGCAATGGACATCGAGTGCGTATCTGCCATATCCCCGCTTCGCACCGTCGCCCGGTGGGGTCGGCGAGTACAACGGCAAGTTCATGTCGAACCAGATGGTGTTGCGCGGCAGTGCGAGCATCACGCCCGAAGGCCACGCTCGTTGCACCTACCGGAACTTCTTTCCCCCGGCGAGTCGTTGGATCTTTGCCGGCCTCCGTCTCGCAAGGAGCACTTGACCAATGACCTCTGCCACGATTTCGCTGACCTCGCACCTCGAAGTCGGCGAGGTTGAACGAGCACTCGCCAAGGACGTGCGACGCGGACTCGGGTCCACGCCCAAGACCTTGCCGCCGAAATGGTTCTACGACGCGGTGGGCAGCGTGCTGTTCGAGCAGATCACGAGGCTAGAGGAGTACTACCCCACCGAAGCCGAACGCGGTGCGTTGCGCGCGCACAGCGACGAGATCGTTGCGCTTGCCGGCGGCGACACACTCGTCGAGCTCGGCTCGGGAGCATCCGACAAGACGACCGAGCTGCTCGACGCGATGCAACGCGCCGGGCGCCTGAGGCGCTACGTGCCGTTCGACGTGAGCGAGTCGGCGCTCCGTGCGGCGTCTGCCGAGATCGCGGCGCGCTATGACGGCATCCACATCGATGCGGTGGTGGGCGACTTCGATCGGCACCTCACCACGATCCCGACCAGGGGCCGCCGGGTGATTGCGTTCTTGGGCGGCACCATCGGCAACTACGAGCCCGACGCGCGACGCGCGCTGCTCCGCACCGTCAGTTCGATCCTGCGCCCCGATGAGTCGTTCCTGCTCGGCACCGACCTCGTGAAGGACCGCGGTCGTCTCGTACGTGCGTACGACGATTCGGCCGGGGTCACGGCCGCGTTCAACCGGAACGTGCTGTCGGTGCTCAACCGCGAGCTCGGCGCCGACTTCGTTCCCGAGCGCTTCGACCACGTCGCTCTCTGGGACGAGCAGAACGAGTGGATCGAGATGCGGTTACGGGCCACGGTCGCTCACGAAGTCGCCGTCGCGGGGCTCGACTGCCGCTATTCGTTCGCCGAAGGCGAGGAGATCCGCACCGAGATCAGCGCCAAGTTCCGGCGCGCGCGCGTCGAGCAGGAGTTCGCCCAAGTCGGGTTGGAGCTCATGGGATGGTGGACCGACCCCGCCGGTGACTTCGCGCTCTCGCTTTCACGTCGGGCCCGCTGAGCAACTCGAGGGCCCGAGCCGACCCACGAGCTCCGACCGTGACGCGGGCCGTCAGGGCAAGCGCCAGAAGTCGTCGACGAGACCGAGATCGTCGAGGATGGCCTGATTCTGTGCACGGTCTCGCGGACGCCACGCCGCGTCCAATCGGTCGCCCCACCATGCGTGGGCGAGGTCGCAGAGCAGGCCGACCGACACCGTGGCGCCGCCCACCCGATCGCTCCGCCAGCGATCCACATGCTCCTCCGACCGGAAGAGGCTCATGGTGCTTCACGTGAAGACGATGTCGTCCCACCAACTGGTTGCCGGCACACCGCAATGAAAGACAAGACTCGGGTCATCAGGCTGTTGGTCGTGAACCTCGACATCGATGCGCTCGCCGCAGTCCGGGCACGTCGATTCGATACGACCATCGGCGTGCAAGGCCGCACAGATGCCGAAGGCGTCCCAGGCGCAGTTCGCGAACCACCACCGACCCGCGACGCGCACGCGATGCGACGTCGGTACGGCCGAAAACGGATTCGCCATGCGTAGCTGATCGGTGCCGGGTTCGAGAACGATCGCGTGAGCCTCGGCCAGGCGATGCCATGCGAGTACCGCATCGTCGACCTGCAACCCGACGGCGGCGGCGACATCGTCGACTGTGGGCACCCGGTCCATCTCGACGAACAACCGGTACGTGGCATTGCGCAGCCGGATGTCATCGTCGTTCATCGCCGCATCGTAGGCGCGCCCCGCCATGCATGAGCGAGGGATCGGCCGCCGCGCAGACGACGCGTCATTTCACAGCAACGAGAACCCACCGATGCGCTGCGAGCACCAGTCGTAACAAATGGTCTCGTACGGTTCGATGAGCCCGTAAGCGACTTCGCCATCGCACTCGAAACGCGCGTGAATGTCGTCGAGACCCGCTATACGGGCTCGCACCGCGGGATCATTGGTGTCATAGGTCTCGCCTGACACCACGTTCTCGCCCACGTATACGCCCTGCCAGATGTCGCCGACGGGCGTGCCGCCGTTCGGTCCGCCATACATGCCACATCGCAGGTACGCGACCTGTTGACCGACGCGTTCGAACGTCATGGTCTTCGTCTGGCCATCGGCGAGGAGCATGTCGATCTCGCCGCGTTCGAGAAGTTTCGTGCCGGCCTCGAAGCCGAGACGATGCGTGCGCGCGAGGATCGTGCCCGTGCCCGGGCGGGCGTCGCCGAGGTTGTAGAAGATGCGGTTCAGCCACACCGACCAGTCGGCGAACTCGACCCATTGCCCCGACATCGCGTGGGATCCACCCATGGCATGGCCGCGCCCACCGACGCCGTCGCGCACGCCCCAGTGATGGTCACGCGAGCCGAGATAGGCGGCGGCGGTGAGTTCGAAGCGCTGCCCGTCGACCTGCACCCAACCCGTCTGGTTGCCGAACGTCTCGTAACCGGCGGTTTCGCCACCCACGCGACTGTTGGTGATGTAGCCCGGTGCGATGCGGTGGAACATCGCTCGCTTGGTGTCGAGCCAGCGAATGTCGAAGCTGATGCCGTACTCGTTCTCGGCGAGCGTGAGACGCCACTCCTTGAACGGCTCGACGACCTCGAAGTTGATCGGGCCGACGCGCATGTCGAAGCGGTCGTCGCCGAGCGAGCGATGCGCACGCACGGTCGTGTGCTTGCCTTGGTGGTTGACGATCGCGTAGGCCTCGGCCGTGTTGAGGTTCGGGTAGAAGCCGAGGCCGATCATCACCAAGAGGTCGCCGACCCGATCCTGTACGGTGAACCACAGGCGCTCATAGGCTCGCGGATCGGAAGTCCACATCACCCGTACCGGTTGCGGATAGTTGTGGATCAGGTACTCGTCGAGACCGGTCATCGGCGAGTGCTCGGCCGCAGCATCGAACATCACAAGCCCCCTATGTCAAAGGCGAC
>JANMVY010000132.1:0-2141 GCA_031393535.1 Actinomycetes bacterium
AGGTACACACGTACGACACCGCGATCCATGAGACCCCGAGTCTCGCAGCTCCGGAGTCGTGCGACACCACGGCTACCGCTCCGGCTATGGCTCGACCAGTTCACCGGTCTCGCCTGGTCGCCGGTCGATCGCGAGCGCGAGGAGCCCGGCCACCGCGACAACGTAGCTGCACGCCCCGGGGCTGACCGCTCGGCGCGTCGGTGTGCTCACTACGATGCGGCCCCGAGGTTCGCTCGCGCCGACATGAATCTGTACACCCTCGTCAGGCAGCGCGAAACCGTCGCCTGTCCATCGGTGCGTTCGCGTGCCCCTCACGCCGGTGGCTTCGAGCCGCGGGAACGCCGCCCCCGCGGTGACTGCGCTGTTCGGCTCGTACCACACTGCCCGCGCGGTGAGCACCCGTTCGATCTCGGCGCGTGCGCGCGCCCACGTGACGGCGAGTCGATCATCCGCCGCCACGGTGGTGAGTCGTTCGAGCGCGTCAAGATCGAACGCCCGGCGCGCGCTCTCTGCTGCACGACGTGTGCGATGCGCGGCGATCTCGCCGACCGCGAGACCGCACGCCACGAGCAAGGCGGTGAGCACGATGTCGTTGCCGTCCGACATCTTGAGCGTGCCGTACGGCTGCGTATGAAAGAAGTTGAACGCGAGCGCGCCGACCGCGGCAACCACCAGCGCGGGCAACCGCCCGGCGATGACCCCGGCCAGCACTACAAGACCCATGACCACGACGGCCACGTTCGCGTTGTCAAGGCGGTCGCGTACCGGCACCAATGCCGCGGCAAGGGTCAACGCGACCAGTGACAGCGCCGCGCCCGTGAGCAAGGCGACATCACGCGCGACGTCGTCAGTGCCCGGACGGGGGCTGCTCATGCGCGTTCGGATCCTCGAGGAGCTCGAACCGTGGATTGAGCATCGCGAGACGCCCGTGATGTTCGCCCACGATGCCCTCCGCCATCACAGTGCGCCCGACGTGCAGCCCAGGCATCTCCCGGCGACCGAGGAATACAACGGTCATCGGTCCACTGTCGTCGACGATGGTGCACTCAAGCGTCGCGACACCCGCGCGGGGCTGCACCCGCATAGAGCGAACGCGGCCGGTGATCGTGACACGGTCACGGTGGCCGCTCGCCCCAATGGCGGTGACGCCGTCGATCGGTTCGCCAGCCGGATGCGCGCCCGCATCGGCGGCGACCGCCACGAGGCGCGCGCCGTCGACGCGCTCGTCGCCCAAGTGATACGGGACGATGGTCACGTTGCAATGCGGCAACGTCGACAAGGCACGCGAGATGGCCGAACCCGTGTGGTCGTGTAAGAGGCGATGCCACACGCGCGTATATTCGCGGCGTGGGATGAGCACGGTCACCTCGGTCACCCCGTCGCCCAGCTCGGCCGCCACTTGCTCTGCAGCCGCGCGTTCGATGCGACGGTCGGGGCATTCGACCACGTCGAGGGTGAGCCTCGTGAGACCCAAGGCGCGCCAACCATCGATGAGGTCTTCGGTGCGAATCGGGTCAAGATCGATGTGAACTGCGCGCAGCTCGTCGGGGGTCAACGTACGGGCGTACTGGATTGCACGCGCCGCGGCGATGTCGAGCGAGTCGATGAACACCATGACGACATGGCGACGCAGGATTGGCGCCTCGGCGGCCTTCGGCGCGTCGGCGGCGAGCTCGTGCGCTTCGGACTCGTATTGCCGGTTCAGGCGCATCAACAGCGCAACCATGATGGGCACCAGGAGGATGATGACCCACGCGCCACCCCAGAACTTCGTGTACGCGATGATGACGTCGACGACGAGCGACACGAACGCGCCTGACGCATTGATCAAGAGACCAGTGCGCCAGCCAGGTTCCTTCAAACGGATGTGGTGGCGAGCCATGCCGGCTTGCGACAGCGTGAACGACGTGAACACGCCAATCGCATACAGGGGGATCAGGCGGTCGACCCGCGCGGCGGTGATGATCACGAGCGCGACCGAGGTGACCGAGAGCGCGATTATGCCGTTCGAGAACACCAACCGGTGCCCGCGTTTGGTGAGCTGGCGAGGCATGAAGTTGTCGCCGGCGTGGAAGCTCGCGAGGCGCGGGAAGTCGGCGAAGCTCGTGTTCGCCGCAAGCACCAGGATGAACATCGTGCTC
>JANMVY010000144.1:0-2435 GCA_031393535.1 Actinomycetes bacterium
GGTAGCTGCCTTGGTCATCGAAGAACTTCTACACGACCGCAACAGGAAATCCGACCGAGCTGTGCTCTCGCTGCCACCGGTCGAAGTCATCGATCAGGCTCATGCATCCACGCCAGTTCAGCGTCAAGCGACGTCGCGCGGACATCGGCGTTCTCAGGTTCTGCCATCGACCTGGGACTACCCGTCGCGTCGGGCTGCCAAACGGCCGAGTGGCGAATCCCTAGGTCGATTTCTCGATCGGCCGCCCGAGCCATCGCCTCCGGGCGAATCGTGAGCACTGCGATGTCATCTTGTGGCTCGGTGCCCACAGTCATTGCGCCGACAAGCGACCGACATTGCCAACCGGCTTCACGTTGGTCGAGCTCGCGTACCGCTGCAGCGAGCCGGCCCAGGCCCACGTCCAACGATTCGCCGCGACGCTCGACGAGACCATCGGTGTACATCACGAGAGCCGCCCCGATCGGGATGACCGCAACCGCTGTGTGACGAGACCGAACGATCGTGCCGACCGGCGTGCCACGACCTTGCTCGAGGAATCGAGCACCCTTATCGTCGACCAGCATCGCTGGTGGGTGCCCCGCACTGTGATAGCGAAGCATTCTCGATGACGGATCGAACACCGCATACATGAGGGTCGTGGACTTCGCGGCGTCGAGGCCTGCGACGAAGGACTCCAGCTGCGTGACGAGCGCGGCCGGATCTTCGATCAAGGGGGCCAACGCCCGCACTGCACTCCGGAGCTGACCCATCGTCGCGGCTGCCGTGACGTTGTGACCCACGACGTCACCCACGACAAGCCCTATTCGATTTCGGGGCAGTTCGATCACGTCGTACCAATCGCCCCCGACATCGAGCCTCCGGTCGGCAGGGCGATACGCGAAGTCGGCCACGAGCCATGGCACGTCGTCCGGTTCCCCGAGCATCGCATGCTGGAGCTCGAGGGCTGCCTGATGCTCATGGTCGGCGAGGCGAAGGCGCTCGAGCGCTTGGCCGCACAAATCGGCGAAGGACTCGAGCAGCCGTGTGTCGAGGTCGCCGAACGCGGTCGTCGCGCCGAATTCGAGTACCAGTACGCCCACCGTGCGACGCCGAGAGCGGAGAGGAACCGCGGCCAGTCCCATGGAGCCTGCCATCGCAGTCGAGGCAGCAATACTCGGGAAACGCGTGACCATTTCGTCCTGCGAGCACAAGTAGATCGCCCGACGCTCGTGCATTGCTGCGGCCGCGGGCCCGCCAGCGATACCGATCCACCACCGGTCGTCGAAGTCCGCTGTCGAACCGATGGCGCGTGGTGTCGCCGCACCCGATTCGATCGCGCCTAGTGCGACGTGGCGAGCCCCGAAGACCACGGTGGTCCCCCGCGTGACGGCGTCCGCCAGGTCCGCCTCGGAGCGCGCGGTCGCCAGATCCGCCGTGACGAGTTGCAGCGAAGCGAGGCGCGACCGGGCCATGTCTTCGCGTTCGGCCAGCGATGCTCGATCCAGTTGATCGACCCAGCGCATTGCCATGAAAGGCAAGAGCCGCAGCGTTTGGTTCGTGAGCGTCGCGGGGTCGGTAAAGGCGAGTGCCAGCACAAAGTCGGGCTTTTGGGCGCCGCGCAACAGCGGCACGACGACAACCGCGATGTCGCTGGCCGGCATACGAAGATGTGGATAGCGGCCAGCCCATGCGTCCTCGTCGGGCACGACGACCATGGAGGCCGACCGCGCCGCATCGACGATCGGATTCGCTCCGGTCAACGCGAAGTCTGGCCATCGCACGACGGACTTCCGGCGGTCGCCATGTGCGTGCGTCACGTCCACGCGTTCGCCCTCCACAGCGAACAGCGCCGCCGAGTCCGCACGGAGGACCGCCGTCGCCTGCTCGACCACCGACGCCATGCTCGCAAGTTGCACCGAACCAGGTGACACGTGCGCCAAGGCATTCGTCGACTCCTGCAACGCCTCGGCGAAACGACGCCCGATGCGATGTTCCTCGAACGCTTCTGCGCGCGCGAACGATTGGGCGATGATCTCGGCCACCAGCTGAAGCTGCGCTATCTGCGTCTCGTTCAAGAACAACGGCGGTGCCAACGTGAGTGCGAAGCCGCCGAACTGGCGACCAGCCCAGCTGATCGAAACCGCGACGAGCGAGTTCCATTCCAGCCAGTCAGCGAGCGTCGCCCCGGCACCGAGATCCATGAGGTCTTGCGGACCTCGTAAAACCACAACCTGGTCGGTTCGCATCGCCAACTGAAGCGACATCAGGAGGGCGCGTGGAAGATCCTGATGGCTGGCCGCACCTGTCGGGTCACGAACGACGCGTGGCGGCGTCCCATCGAGGCGATTCGTCACCACTGTCAGATTCGCAGGCTCGACCAAACCTGGCAGCAGCTCGCTGACCACGTCCAAGACCGCCTGGGTGGTGTCGGCGCTCGCCAAGCCCGATGCGAGCCG
>JANMVY010000156.1:0-12558 GCA_031393535.1 Actinomycetes bacterium
GCCGCGAACGCGGCTTCGACGGCGACCGGCGACTCGAACCCGTCGTTGCCGATGGTCTCGATGCCCGCGATCTCGAAGAAGTTCTTGGCGAAGTTCGAGCGTGCCGCGTGCACCGCGACCGGCCCGATGTTGGCCAGGAAGATCGTGGGCCGTGAGGTCGCACGGTCGGATCGGTCACGCAGCGCTTCGAACTGCTCCGCGTGACGGTGCCGGGGGGGCGAGTCGCCGGTCGCAGCACCGGGAGGGCGCGTCACCGGCGTCTCGGCGATGTCGGGGAACTCGCTCACCCCGGTGATCGGGTCGGTGCGGCGGGCGAGGTTCTCGGACCGAGCCGCCCAGGTCGCGGCGATTCGTCGCGCGACCAAGCCGCTCGCCACTGCGGCCGCCATTGCCCCCGCGCGCTCGATCTCCTGGAACCACGCCCAGGCCTCGACGGCGAGCGCATCGGTGAGCGACTCGACATACCACGAACCACCGGCGGGGTCGATGACGCGACCGAGGTTCGCCTCGTCGAGCAGCAACGTCTGGGTGTTGCGCGCGATGCGCCTGGCGAAGGCGTCTGATTCGCCGATGGCCGAATCGAATGGTTGCACGGTGATCGCATCGGCACCGCCCAGGGCGGCCGCGAAGCACGCGATGGTGGTTCGCAGCAGGTTCACCCAGGGATCACGCTGGGTCATCATGGTGGTCGCGGTGACAGCGTGTTGGCGCTGGGGTTGCGCTCGCCCGCACACCTCGGTGACGCGGGCCCACAGCCGGCGCGCCGCGCGCAACTTGGCCATGCCGGCGAACTGGTCGGCGCCGATCGCGTAGCGGAACTCGATCTGGCTCGCGGCCGACCCGAGGTCGAGCCCTGCGTCGACGAGTGCCCGCAAGTACGAGACGGCCGACGCGAGCGAGCACCCGAGCTCCTGCGCGTCGGAGGCACCCGCGTCGTTCCACACGGTGCCATCCACGGTGAACGTGCGCAGCCCGCTCCGTTGCGCGATGTTCGCCGCCGCGATCGAAACTGCCGCCGCGAGCTCGCCACCGGCGCTCAGCGGATCTGCGCCCAAGTTGGCGACCACGGCGCTCGGCGCGATGTCTCTGGCCGCGACCAGCCGCGCGAACGCCGCAGCCGCCGGCGCGAATGCCGCGCCCGCGTCGAGCACAACACCGGCGAGGTCGAGGTACACACCGTCGAGCACAGCCGTGATGGTGGTGTCGAAATCGGCGGGACCTACGTTGCGCAGGCCGAGCACGATGCTCGTAGCGCCCTTCTCGAGCTCGGTGAGAACCTGCTGGTTGGCACGGCCGAGATCGGCACCGATGTCGACGCGTTGGCGGATGTCCCAGCCACTCGTGACCGGTGCGGAACCACGTACGAACGGCGCCGCCCCGGGCGCACCGACGGGGTCGCCGGCCGTGGGCGAGTCATCTGCGGTGTAGAGCGGCTGCACGTCGATGCCGTCGTAGAGACGCGAGACGAGCACCCTGTCGAACGGCTTGCCCTTCAACACCCCTGCCACCAAGGCCAGCCACTGGTCACGCGTGGGCGTGGCGAACTCACCGCCGAGCATCAAGACGTCATCGGAACGAGCTGCCATGTGTCGGATCGTACGGGATCGCCGTTGCAACGGCATGACCGTAGATTGCCTGCCGTGGACCGCACCCCGAACGCTCTTGACACCTCGGCGACCAACGCAGCCGTCGGCCACCCGCGGCGCTGGTTGATCCTCGGCATCCTCTGCGTCTGCCTCGTGCTCATCGTCGCGTCGGTGGCCTCGCTCAACATCGCGATCCCGCCGATCCAGGCGGCATTGGGTGCGACACAGACCGAGTTGCAATGGATCATCGATGCCTACGCCCTGGTCTTCGCGGGTCTGCTGCTCCCGGCCGGCGCGATCGGCGATCGATACGGTCGCAAGTGGACACTCCTCGGAGGGCTCACGATCTTCGGCCTCGCCTCGATCACGGCCTCTTCCGCCGACAGCCCCACCCAGCTGATCGCGTTGCGCGCCACCATGGGGGTCGGGGCGGCGTTCATAATGCCGTCGACGCTGTCGTTGCTTACGTCGGTCTTCCCGGCCCACGAGCGACCCAAGGCCATCGCCATCTGGGCGGGTCTCGCGGGGGCCGGCGGGGCAATCGGCGTGGTCTCGAGCGGGATCTTGCTCGAGAGCTTCTGGTGGGGATCGGTCTTCTTCATCGTCGTGCCCATCGTCATCTTCGCCGCACTGGCCGTTGCGTTCAGCGTGCCGAACTCACACGACTCCGACCAGCACCCGCTCGATCCGCTCGGGTCGTTGTTCTCGGTGATCGGCTTCAGCAGTCTCGTGTTCGCGATCATCGAAGGGCCGTCGCGGGGATGGGGCGATGCGCTCGTCGTCGGCGGGTTCGTCGCCGCGGTCGGCGGCCTGGCGTGCTTCGTCTGGTGGGAGCTGCGCACCGAGCACCCGATGCTCGATCCCCGGTTCTTCCGCATTCCGCGCTTTCGCATCGGGGCAGTCGTGGTGACCACCGCGTTCTTCGCGATGTTCGCCATGTTCTTCGTGTCGGCGCAGTACTTCCAGTACGTCAAGGGCTACAGCCCGCTGAGGACGGGCATCGCGACGCTGCCCTTCCCCGCGACGATGATCATCGTGGCACCGCGCGCGGTGCGCATCCAGCGCGTGCTCACCGTGCGCGTCACCATCGCGCTCGGACTCGCCCTCATCACCACCGGCCTCACGATCTTCGCGCTCGTCCTTCGCCCTGATTCGAGCTATCTCGTCCCGCTGCTGGGCTTCTGCTTCATGGCCGCGGGCTCCGGTTGTGCGACACCGTCGTCGACCATGTCGATCATGACCAGCCTGCCGATGAACAAGGCCGGCGTGGGCTCCGCGGTCAACGACACAACGCGCGAAGTGGGCGGTGCGCTCGGCATTGCCGTGGTCGGCTCGGTGCTCGCCTCGGTGTACCGCGCAAACTTCACCGCGGCCGACGCCTTCGCCGAGCCGGCACGTGGGGTGGCGCGCGACAGCATCGGTGCGGCGACCAGCATCGCCAGGAAGCAGTTCGCCACCGATCCTGCGGCGTTGCGCACCTTCCTCGACCACGCAGGAGACGCATTCACCAAGGGCATCAACCTGGGTCTCGGCATCGCCGCAGCGCTGTGCGCGGTCATCGCGTTGGTCGTGCTCAAGGTGTACCCGCGCGACACCGAGCTCGGTCGCCAAGCCGAGATGCCCATAGGCCGCTGACCGACCTGCTCGCCTCCCGTGACGAACTTTGGTCACCCGCCCACCGTGGCGGTGGTCTACGGACCAAAGATGGCATCGCTCGGTGGCCGAGGGTCGGCTCAGCGGTCGAGGGGCGGCGACCCCAGTGTCTCGCCGGTGGACGCGAAGGCGCGTGCGCCGGTGAAGCGTTGTTGTCGCCACGCCTCGTAGACCACGACCGCAACCGCGTTCGCCAGGTTCAGGCTGCGGTTCCCGGCGAGCATCGGGATGCCGAGCACGTTCGCGGCAGGAAACGACGCGAGGGTGTCGGGGGCGAGGCCCGCACTTTCCGCACCGAACACCAACGCGTCGCCATCGCGAAAGCCGATGGTGTCGTACCGATGTGTGGCGTGCGACGAGAACGCGAATCGACGCGCATGGTCGCCGAGTGAGGCCACACATGCAAGCCACGACACGTGCCGCTCGAGTGTGACCATCTCGTGGTAGTCGAGCCCGGCGCGCCGCAGCAGGCGATCATCGAGCGAGAAACCGAGTGGGTCGACGAGGTGCAGCGTCGCCCCGGTGTTGGCGCACAGGCGGATGATGTTGCCGGTGTTCGGCGCGATCTCGGGGGCGACGAGCACAACGTGAAGGTTCACGACGGTTGCGCCGAGATCATCCGATGATCTCGCGCAAGGTGACGATCGCACCAACCGGATCGGCGCCTATCGGCGCGACGTTGAGGCTCGTAACGCCTGCCTCGCGATACGCCGCGAGTCGGTCGGCTATGTACGCGGCGTCGCCGCACAACGTTGCCTTCTCGACCAGCTCCGCGGGCACGGCCGCCGCCGCGTCGTCCTTCTTCCCCGCGAGAAAGAGGTCTTGGATCAGCTCGGCCTCGCGCTCCCAGCCGTATGCCCGACACACGTCGTTGTAGAAGTTCTTGCCCTTCGCTCCCATGCCACCGATGTACAACGCGAGCATCGGACGTACGAGGTCGCGCAACGGTGCGACGTCGTCCATCGGCCCGATGGCCAACATGCCTCCGCCCGTTATCTGGAGTGGCGCGAGGTGGGCCGGCCGTTTGGCAAGACCCCGGGCAAGCGGTTCGCCCCACACCCGCGACGCCCGCTCGGGCACGTAGACGAACGGCAACCACCCGTCGGCCGACTCGGCGCAGATCTCGACACTCTTCGCCCCGAGCGATGCGATGTGGATGGGGATGTGGGTGCGCTGGGGCGTGTTGATCATCTTTATCGGCTTGCCGAGACCGGTGCCCTGATCGGCAGGCAGCGGCAGGTGGAAGACCTTGCCGTCGTACACAAGGCGCTCGCGTGCCCACGCGAGGCGGCAGATGTCGATCGTCTCGCGCAGACGCGTGATGGGTTGCACGTACGCCATCCCGTGCCAACCCTCGATGACCTGCGGGCCGGACGCACCGAGACCGAGCTCGAAGCGCCCTTCGGTGAGGCGGTCGAGCCCGGCGGCGGTCTGCGCGATCAGCGCGGGCGTGCGGCTGAAAACGTTGATGATGCCGCTCGCGAGCGTGACGCGTTCGGTCTTGGCGGCGAGGTACCCGAGCATGCTGATCGCGTCGAATCCGTAGGCCTCGGCGACCCAGATGGCGTCGACGCCGGCCTTCTCCAGTGCGACAGCCCGCGCCGCCGAGGTCTGGAAGTCGCCAGCATAGTCGAGGTTGGTGCTGATGCGCATCCCCGCATGCTTGCACGTGACCCGTCGGGCAGCATGGGCCAACCCCCGGGGCAGGCTCGTCGTCGTGGCGCGATCGTTGGCACGCGCTGAACCACCGACGTAGGGTGCATCTCTCCACGAGAACGCGTTCTCGTCAGGTAAGGGGCAACCATGCAGCACACACGGCACGTCGACTTTCCGGTGTTCGACGCCGACATGCACTACTACGAGGACGAGGACGCCTTCATCCGCTACGTCCCGAAGGACATGCGCAAGCGCTGCATGCAGTGGGCGAACGTGAACGGCAAGAAGCGCCTGCTCGTCGCAGGTGCGGTCAACCGGTTCATCCCGAATCCCACCTGGGATCCCATCGCCCGGCCCGGCAGCCTCGACACCTACTTCCGCGGGAAGAACACCGGGGGCCAGGACGTGAAGACCATGTTCGGGCAGCTCGAACCGTTGGCCGAACACCCCGAGTACCAAGACCGCGACGCGCGGCTCGCCATCATGGACGCGCAAGGCGTCGAGGCCGCGTTCTTCTTCCCCACACTCGCGGTGGGCATGCAGCAATCGTTGGCGCACGATCGTGACGCGCTCACTGCGGCGTTCGCCGCGTTCAACCGCTGGATGCTCGAGGATTGGGGCTTCGACTACCAGAACCGCATCTTCGCCGCACCGGTGCTCTCGTTGGCCGATGTCGACAAGGCGGTCGAGCAGGTCGAGTTCGCGATCGCGAACGGTGCCCGCATGATGTGCATGGTGCCAGGCCCCGTACCCACCGCGAACGGCAACATTTCGCCGGCCTGGCCCACGTTCGATCCGGTTTGGGCCCGTATCGAAGAGGCGGGCCTCACCGTTGGCGTCCACGGCGGCGACGGCGGTATGGCCGCATACGTCGCGAACTGGGAACCCACCGGCGCAATGGAAGCGTTTCGAGCCACCCCGTTCGCAATGACCGCCACGCACGAGCGCCAGATCGCCGACACCATGGCCGCGTTCGTGTGCCACGGCCTGTTCGACCGCTTCCCCGCATTGCGGGTGGCCACGATCGAGAACGGCGGCATGTGGGTGCCGCACGTGCTGAACGAGCTGAGGATCACCTTTGGCAAGATGCCCCAGGAGTTCCGGCGCAACCCGGTCGAGTCGTTCTGCGAGCACGTGTGGGTTTCGCCCTTCTACGAGGACGACCTACCCCTGCTGAAGGAACTGATCGGCGCGGACCACCTCCTGTTCGGCAGCGACTGGCCCCACGCCGAGGGTCTGGCTGAACCGACCGCGTTCATCCACGACATCCCAGGCTTCTCCGCGGACGAAACCCACAAGGTCATGTACACCAACGCGTGGCAGCTCGCGACCTTGCAACCCGCCTGACCATTCGACACCCGACACCCGACACCCGACACCCGACACCCGACACCACCACACGGAGCCAACGCAGCCATGGGCATGCCCACCGACATCGGCATCATCGACACCATGATCGGTTTCCCGACCGACTTCGAGCACTACGACTTCATTCGCAAGCAGACCAAGGACACCCAGAGCAAGGAAGGCTTCGACTTCCCGGTCGAATACATCTTCAAGGGTGTACCGAAGGAGCTGTACGGCAGTGACGACCCGCTCGGCGTGACGCTGCGCGAGATGGACAAGCACCGCATCGAGATCGGCATGATCGGTTGCGACGATCCGTTGAGCCAACAAGCGTTGAAGAACCATCCCGACCGGTTCATCCCGTCCATGGGCGTCGACCCGAACAACGGCATGGAAGACATCCGCCGCATGGTGAAGAACTTCGAGCTCTACGGCATCCGGTCGGTGAGCGCGTTTCCCTCGGGCTGCTTCCCGCAGGTCGCGATCAACGACAAAAAGTTCTACCCGTTCTACGCGAAGTGCTGTGAGCTCGACATCCCGATCTTCGTGTGCTCCGGGGTTCCCGGACCGCGCATCCGCATGATGGCCCAGCACGTCGAGCTCATCGACGAGGTGATGTACGACTTCCCCGAGCTCACCTTCGTCACGCGTCACGGGTGCGAGCCGTGGGACGCGCTTGCGGTGAAGCTCATGCTCAAGTGGCCGGGCCTGCACTACTCCACGAGCGCGTTCGCGCCGAAGCACTATCCGAAAAGCATCATCGATTTCGCGAACACCCGCGGCGCCGACAAAATCATCTACGCCGGGTACTTCCCGATGGGCCTGTCGCTCGATCGCATCTTCAGCGACATGCCCAAGGTCGGCTTCAAGGACGAGGTCTGGCCGAAGTTCCTCCGCGAGAACGCGAAGCGGGTGTTGAAGATCGCGTAGCCCGGAGCCGGCCCGGCGGTCCATGGTACGGTGCCCTCGGTCACAGGAACCGATGGGCGACACCGCACGTTCATCGTGAAGGTGCAGCGCTACCAGCTACGCGTCGTGGCGTATGCCCTCATGTTGCGCAACGAGTACCCGGCGTTCGGCCTCAGCTGAGCCGCACCACCGCCGCACCCAGCGCGACCGTGCCCGGCGTGACCACTTCGGCGTACGCGCCGAGCTGTGCGATGGCCGAACCTGCGGTGAGCGCAGCGTCGGGCTGACCGGCGTCGCGGGCGAGCGCGCGCAGCAGACTGCGTTGCACGCCGAGGGCAGCTGATCGGGAGGTGGACGGTTGCGCGCGCGTGACCATCACACAGCGTTCGGCGAGCTGCTCGGGCACGCGCACCACCGCGTCGCCGATGCGAAGAGTCGCACCGAAAAGCGCACGCTCGTACATGTCGATGTCGAGCACGAGGTTCGGCCGGAAGCGGCGGACGTCCCAGTCGAGCTCTGCGTGGCGGACGCGCGCCGAATGCAGGGTCGCGGTGGTCACGAAGTGGATGGCGAAGAGGTCGACGTAACGCCCGCGCGGGGTGCGCCAGCGGATGACGAGTGAGTCGTCGTCCTCGTTGTCGAGGTGCATCGACTGGTGCAGGCTCGGTTCGTCGTCGACGTGGACGAGCCGCACGGCGCGGCCGAGCCAGGTCGTGAGCGCATTGTCGAGCGCGGTCGAACCGATCGTGTGGCGCTCGCCGTGCGGCAGGATCGCCTCGGCCCCGTCGACGATCACCTCGAGCAGCGGGCCTCGGCGCTTCGCCGACAGCAGTGCGTCGGCCTCGACATCGAGCACGCCCCAGCATCGATCGCCGCGTGGACCGTCGGCGTCGAGCTCGACCGAGTCGACCCGTACTCCCTGGAACGACTTGACGGGGTACTGCCACAACTCGGCCACGGTGCCTTCCATGTGGGGACAGTACCTCTGCCAGGGCCAACCGCGTGGTGCGCCGCACCTCGCTGTCGCCTGTGCTTGTGCTGCGCTGGTTCCCCTGACCCCCGGGCCGTCCTCACACGATCCGGCGCAGCTGCTCGTCGATGATGCCTCGCTCCTGGAGGGACCGCACCGTAGCCAGGCGGTAGTACCGCGGGGAACGCCAATCGTCCGCGGACAGGCCGGCGGCCGCATAGGCCGCGTAGAGCTCCTCGATGCCCTTGCGAAGGGTCCACCGGGCTTCGAAGCCCGGCAGGTCGCGCTCGATGCGCGAAAAGTCGACGCGGTAGTTTCGGGTGTCTGGCGACGCGCCGGCGTCGAAGACGACTTCGCATCCGGGCACGACATCACGCACGAGATCGGCCACCTCGCGAATGCGGTAGTTCTCGCCGGACCGGCCGACGTTGAACGCCTTGTTGTGGATGGCCTCCACCGGCGCGACAAGACACGCGGCGAATGCCGCGATGATGTCGCCGATGTGCACGAGCGGACGCCACGCCGAACCGTCGCTCATGAGCAGGATGCGGCCGGAGGTCACGGCGTGTCCCACGAGGTTGTTGACGACGACGTCCGCGCGGAGTCGCCGCGACACGCCGTACGCCGTGGCATTGCGGAGGTACACCGGCGAGAAGCTCTCGTCGGAAAGGGTGCCGACCTCCTGTTCGGTGCGAACCTTCGACTCGCCGTATGCCGTCACCGGGAAGAAGGCCGCCGTCTCGTCGAGAAGCTCGTCGCCACCTGCGCCGTACAGGCTGCACGACGAGGAGAACAGGAATCGTCGCACGCCGGCGGCCTTGGCCGCGTTGGCCAAACCCACCGAGGCGTGGAGGTTGATGTCATATGTGAGGCCCGGGTCGAGATCGCTGAGCGGGTCGTTCGACAGCGCACCGAGATGCACGACCGCGTCGAATCCGCGCAGATGATCCGGGGTGACGTCGCGCAGGTCGACGTCGAGGAGTGCGACCGCGTCCGGCGGGGCTACGAAGTCGCACTCGTCGTATAGCCCCAGATCGAGACCGACAACCTCGTGACCGACCGCGCGCAGCGCCGGCACCATCTCGACACCGATATACCCGAGATGGCCGGTGATCAGTACCTTCACGTCTCGCTCCTTGCTGTTGTCACGGCGCGTTCGCCCCCCCCAGGATGAGGAGCTTCCTGACGTGGAAGCCCTCTGCGTAGTGCGCGTTGCACTCGATTCCCCGGATGCGCATCAAGGCGAGAAAGGCCTCACGATCGAACCACGTTCGCGTGTGCTGCGACACGTAGTGCTGCTCGAGCAGCTCGACCTTGATCTTCGCCAGCTCGGGAGAAACCGGCACGTACACGTTCGGCGTGTGGAGGTCGCCGTCGTACTTGGTGATCTCGTACTCCAGGATCGGATGATCGCGGAAGACCTGATATGCGATCTCACCCACTGCACGGTGGTCCTGGTGACGATCGGCGAGGTGCGGGGCGAACACGAGGTCCGGCGCGAACGGCCGACCGTGCGCGAGCACGAACTCACGCACATCGGTCAGGTGTGCAGGGAGCACATTCTCGCCGAGCGACGCGATGTGCACCTCGAGCCGCGCGGCGTTCGCCAACCGGGCGAGGCACTCCGACGCGGTGCGCGCCTCGGCGGCGCGCCGCTCGTCGGCAGCGGCGATCAGGATGCAGAGCTCGCTGCCCGGATGTTCACCCAGAAGTCGCAGCAGCGTCGCCCCCGCGGCGAGCTCCACGTCGTCGCAGTGGGCGCCCAACGCGAGAATGCGCAACGGTCCACCCTGCGGCTGCGGCGCGAAGCTCAGCAACGGTTGGCCTCGTCGTCGATCCACTTGGCCCAGAACGGCTTCCCGGTCAGGTAGAGTTCTTCGACTTCTTGGCGTTCTTTGAACGTGTCGACGCCGATCCAGTTGCCGGTGTGGCGGTAGGCGTGCAACTTTCCTTTCGCAGCGAGCCGGTTGAACGGCTGCTCCACGAGCTCCTCGCCGTGATCGAGGTAGTCGAATATGCACTCCTCGAGCACCATGTACCCACCGTTGATCCACATGCCTGTGTTGTTCACCGGGCCGATGCGCGCCACCGCTCCCGCGTCGCCGAGCTCGACGACGTGGAACGTTCGTGTCGGCGGCACAGCGGTCAGGGTTGCGATCGCCTCGCATCGGCGGTGCTCGTCGATGATGTCGTTCAAAGGCGCATCGATGAGACAGTCGGCGTAGTTCGCGAGAAACGTACCGCAGCCGGCGAGATGGCTGCGGACGCGTCGAAGGCGCTCCCCGATCAGCGAATGCAAGCCGGTGTCGACGAACGTGATGCGCCAGTCCTCCACGTCACGCGAGAGCATCTGCACGTCGTCGCCGCCGCGCTCGAGCACGAAGTCATTCGACAGCCACTCCTTGTACTCGAGGAAATACTCCTTGATCTGACGTGCGCCATAGCCGAGACACAGGATGAAGTCGTTGTGGCCATGGTGCGCGTAGTACTTCATGACGTGCCACAACAGGGGTCGGGGTCCGATGGGCACCAACGGTTTCGGAACACGCTCGTCGTAGTCGCGCATGCGCATGCCTTGACCGCCGCAGAAGATGACCACCTTCATGGCAGACCTCCTAGAAGACCGTCGTCGTCGGGATCGCCACGACGAACTGTCCGCCCCACTCGCGGATGTACGCCAGCTGCGCACTGATCTCGTCGCGGAGATTCCACGGCAGGATCAAGACGTAGTCGGGTCGCGCCTCGGCAAGCGCTTCGACCGGGAGCACCGGTACGTGCACGCCCGGACAGAAGCGGCCGTGCTTGTACGGGTTACGGTCAACCACGAAGTCGACGAAGTCCTGGCGGATGCCGCAGTAGTTCAGCATCGTCATTCCTTTGCCCGCCGCGCCATACCCGACAATCCGTTTACCGGCGTTCTTGGCGTCGACGAGAAACTCGAGCAGCGCCCGCTTCGTGGCCTGCACCTGCTCGTCGAAGCGTGCGTACGCAGACGGGTCCGCATAGCCCATTCGGATCTCGCGCTCGCGCAGCACGCGGACTGCTGCGGTGACTGGTTTCGTGGTGTCGTCTGCGTGTCGCGCGTAGATCCGCAGCGAACCTCCGTGGGTCCAGAGCTCGTCGACGTCGAACAACACGAGGCCGTGTTGCGCGAAAAGTCGCTCGGTCGAATGGAACGAGAAGTACGAGTAGTGCTCGTGATAGATGGTGTCGAACTGGTTGCCTTCGATGAGCCGCTGCAGGTGCGGGAACTCGACCGTGATCACGCCGTCGTCTGCCAGCAGGATCTTCATGCCCGCCACGAAGGAGTTGAGATCGGGGATCTGTGCCATCACGTTCTTGCCCGCGAGAAGATCCGCTTGCACGCCGCCGTCGCGCAGTCGCTGTGCGAGGTCGCGGTCGAAGAACTCCGTGATGGTCCGCACGCCCTTCGCCTCGGCCACCTCCGCGGTGTTCTTGGCCGGTTCGATGCCGAGCACCGGGATCTGCTTCTCGACGAACCACTGCAGCATGTAGCCGTCGTTCGAGGCGACCTCGACGACGAGGCTGTGGGGCCCGAGGCCGAAACGCCTGATCATGTCATCGGCGTAGGTCTTCACATGCGCGAGCCACGCGTCGGAGAACGACGAGAAATACCCGTACTCGACGAAGATCTCCTCGGGGGCGACGTGCGCGCCGATCTGTACGAGCCAACACGCGTCGCACACCCACACCTGCAACGGATAGAAGGGCTCCATGTCGCCCGTTTGGTCGGGTGAGAGGAAACGCTGACAAGGCGGGTGCATGCCGAGGTCGACGACCGTGCGCGTGAGGTCGTGCCCACATGCACGGCAGGGACCGCCCGACATCGCTCCGTGCTCCACGCATCCTCCCGCGGACGACTACCGGTAGCGGACCCATCGGCCCGCGAGCGAACCGCTGGATGGGCCGCCCGACCCAACGCGGTCCTCACCTGCCCCACGTGAGCGCCGATTCGACACGCCGCGCTAGCCAGAACGCGAACGCCAGGGGGCTTACTGGGCTGCGAGGAAATCGGCGAGGAGGGGCGCAGCGCCGTCGCGGTCGGAGGTGACCGCCGGTCGGATGCTCCACGTGATCGCGAGCGCGGGGTCGTCGTGACGGAACGAGCGCTCCTCGTCGGCCACATACGGGGCCGAGTGCAGGTAGCACACCACTGCGACATCGGTGAGCGCCTGGTAGCCGTGCGCCACGCCCGGGGGAAGGTACAGCTGACGGTGATCGTCAGCATCAAGCCTGAACCGAACCTGCCGACGGAAGGTGAGCGAGTCCGGCCGAACGTCGACGACCACGTCATCGATCGCGCCGTGCTCGCAGCGGACGATCTTCGATTCGCCCTGGCCGACACGCACGTGCATGCCGCGGACGACACCGAGGAGCGACTGCGACGCGTTGTGCTGCGGCCAATGCACCGGGAGC
>JANMVY010000178.1:0-1548 GCA_031393535.1 Actinomycetes bacterium
GCGTACTTGCAGCCGAGCATCGGGCCGCGCACGTTCGTGGCCATGCTCGCGTCCCATACGGCCATGTCCATCGACACGATGTCGAGATCCTGCGGCACCACGAACACGTTGGCCGCATTGTTGTGCAGCCCGTCGAGCCGGCCATACGCGGCCATCGCCGAATCGACCATCGCCCGGACCGAATCCTCGTCGGCCACATCGGCGTGTTGCGCAAGAGCGCGACCGCCCTGAGCCGTCGCGAGCGCAACCGTCTCCTCGGCCCCGGGCAGGTTGATGTCGGCCGCTATGACCGACGCGCCTTCACTCGACAGTCGCTGCACCGTCGCGCGACCGATACCCGAACCTGCGCCGGTCACGATCACGACCTTGCCAACGAGCGTTCCCATGTCGTTCTCCTCAGGTCGTCGCGAACTCGACGCGGGCGTGGGCGACGCCACGCGTGGGCACGAGCTGGTCTCGCTCGACGCTTCGCTCGTCGACATGCCACTCGCCGAGGGTGCGCACGACCTCGTCGAGCGCGCAGCGGATCTCGAGCTTGGCCACCGCGTTGCCGAGGCAGTGGTGAATGCCGTGGCCGAACCCGTAGTGCGCCTTGGGGACACGATCGATGTCGAATACGTCGGGATTCGCGAACATCCGCTCGTCGTGGTTCGCCGAGCCGTAGAGCATCAGCACCTGATCGCCCTGCGGGATCGTGACACCGTGCAGCTCGACGTCGCGTGTGGTCGTACGCGCAAGCCCTTGCACCGGCGAGACGTAGCGCATGAGCTCGTCGACCGCACGGGACCACTTCGATGGATCGGCCGCGAGCTTCGCCCGTTGTTCGGGATGACGACCGAGCTCGAGGACGCCGTGCGTGAGCATGTTCATCGTGGTGTTCTGCGCCGCATCGTGCAGCAGCGAGCAGAAGCCGCCGATCTCCTCGTCGGACAGCGGCTCGCCGTCGACCTCGGTGTGGATGATCTGTGAGATGAGGTCGTTGCCCGGAACCGCCCGCCGCACCGCGACCAGTTCGGTCCAGTACACCGCCATCTCGCCGTAGGCCGCGAGGGCATCGGGGCTCGTGAAGTCGCCACCCGCGAGGGTATCGAGGTTCCACCTGAGGAACTTCGAGCGATCCTCGCGGGGCAGGTCCATCAAGGTGCACATTGTGATGGTCGGCACCATCTGCGCGAACTCGGTCGACACGTCCATGGCGCCATTGCCTTTCACGCCCTCGACCAACTCGCGTGCATAGGCGCGCACCACAGGCTCGAGCCCGGCGACCCGGGTCGGCGTGAGCACGCGGGCGAGGATGCTGCGCAGCTCGTCGTGACGGGGCGGATCCATGTTGAACATGTTCGGCGGCAGCAACGTGATGTCGGTGTCGACGAGCGTGCCGCGCGCCGACGAATACGTCCGCCAGTCACCCAAGGCCTCATCGACATCGGCCGCTCGGCTGAGCATCCAGTAGTGGGGCCATACGCGGTGGTTCGACACCTCGCGCCGGTAGACGGGATGGTCGTCGCGCATCTGGGCGTAGTACGGCCATGGATCGGCGAAGTAGGC
>JANMVY010000181.1:0-2955 GCA_031393535.1 Actinomycetes bacterium
TGTGCGACGTAGCTACTCGTTTCTGCGGGGGTCATCGGCGGGATGGCGTATCGGAGCGCGATGCGTTGATCGAGAGCGGCGAACGTGCCGAGCTTGATGCGCCGTCGGAGGGTGGGCTGGCCGACGAGGAGGCAGGCGAACGCGGAGTGCGAGTCCATGTCAGCGTTGGTGAGCAGGCGGAGCTCTTCGAGCTGATCGGCGGCGAGGAGGTGCGCTTCGTCGACGACAACGACGACGCGTTTGCCGCGTTCGTTCTCTTCGCCAGCTAACGCATCGGTGGTTTGTGGGATCAACGATGCCTTGTGGAAACGGGGCACGCCGCCGAGCGCGGTGACGATGGCGGTGTAGATCCCGCGGGCTCCAATGGCCGGGTTCGGGAGGTAGATGATGGTGTGGCGCGAGGCGTCGAGGGCAGCGGTCGCGGCTCGGGTGGCGACGGTCTTGCCGGATCCGACTTCGCCGGTGATGACACCGAGGGCACGTTCGGTGATGCACCAGGTGATGCGGGCGACGGCCTCGCCGTGGCCGGCGGTGCGGTGCAGCATCTGGGGTGCGAGGTTGCGCCCGAAGGGCGTTTTGGTGAACCCGTAGTGGGCTTGAAGGACATCGATGCTCATCGGTTGAGGTCGCTCTCTGGGTCGGGGATCATGAGCTGGCCGGGGCACTGGTCAGGGTCGGTCGTCTCGACGAGCGCCGAGTAGTCGATGGGTGGACTGTGCTCGGCCAGTTCGGTGGCGTGGCGCTCCGCGAGAAGAGCGAGGTAGTCGATGCCGGTCGCGGCGGGCGGTGGGACCTGTTCGGGTTTGGCCATTGGGTGGGTGTGGCGGCCGATGACGCGGGGCACGCCTCGGCCCATCGGGCGGCCTTGCCAGCGGACCTCGATGGCGGTGAGGTTGAACGGGTCGAAGATGAGCTCGACGCGGCGCCCGACGAGGGAAGCGTCGACTTCGTAGGTGTTGGCGTGCAGGCTGACCGTCGCGGTCTTGGTGACCGTGCGCTGGGCGGACCACAAGAACGCTTCGTGGAGCTGGTCTGGGGTCGGGACCGGGAACGGTCCGCTGGTCATGAATCGTTCCAGCGGAGCCGCTTTGGTCTCGGAGTGAACGCGGCGGTGATACACGGTCTCGATCCACGCGGCGAACAGCCGGTTCATTTCGATGAGGTCACCGATTTCGCCGCGGGCGGCGATCTCCACGAGGAACTGGTCGCGGACGGTGCGGAAGAACCGTTCGATCTTGCCTCTGCCTTCGGGTCGACCGGGTCTGCTGTGCACGAGGCGGATGCCGAGCACCGCGCATGCCCGCAGCAGCGGCGCGGCAACAAACGCACTGCCGTTGTCGACATAGATCGAGCGGGGAATGCCACGCGACGCGAGGCCGTGACGCAATGCCGCTTCCAAGCGGACGGTGTCTTCGGAGTGGCCCCACCGATAGCCGGGAATCGCGCGGCTGTAGTCGTCGATGAACGCGAACAGGTATGCCTTGTGGCCGCCGACCACCGGTCCGTGTAACGCGTCGCCGGTCCACCGGTCATTCGCTGCAGCCGCTTCGAACCGACCGAACGCGGCCGGCGGTCTCCCATCAGGCCGGGTGTTCAAACCGAGGTTCGCGAACAGTCGCTGCACGGTCCGCCGCGACGGCGACCACCCCTGCGAAACGGCGATGATCTCCGCGACCTGCGCCGCGGTCCGTGCGGGCACTTCGCGTTTCAGTTTCACCGCCAAGTCCACCATCGCCGCCGGCGTCGACGGTCCCAGGGTCCGACCCGCCGGCACCAAAGCATCGAACCCGCCGACCTTCCACGCCCGGATCCAACGATCCACCGTGTTGCGCGACACCCGGACCCGCGGCCCGTCCGGGCCGACGTGATCTCGGGCCGTCAACGCGCGCACCAACACACCCCGCTCAGCGTTGGTCAACGCCGGATCGGCGGCCTCGCGGATCAGCGAGTAACGGAACAACGCGACATCGCGACGACGGTCAGACACGGGGGCCTCCAAGCCTTGACGAACAACGCTCGAGACGCTGACCGCTCAAACAGGCGCCGCCCAGGGCCAACCCGTGTTGGAAAGAAACCGACCGCGGCTCGCCTCCGACGCGAACAACCACGGCTGCAGCGGCGCCAACCGCAACGACGCCGCCCTCGCCGCGACCCCGACCGCTTCGACCGCGTCACCCACCGGTGTCCCCGTCGGCGCCAACGGTGCAAGCAACGGGTCCAGGCCGTGGGCCAGGACGGTAAACCACACCCGGATCTGCTCAGCGTTCACCGCGAACCGGCGAAGCCAACCGCGCACCGTCGAGACCGGCACCCCCACCACCAACGCGGCCGCTTGGCGGTGACCAAGCCCGGTTGCCTTCGCCACCAACGCCGCGCCGATCACGTCCACCGCATCGCGACGCCGAAGCAAGCAATCAGCGCCCAACAGCACATGACTGACCCCGCAAGCCACACACCGAGAACGACGAGGACGCCGTCGCAGATCACCCCCACGACAACGAAGCACCCGCCATCGAGCCGACCCCCACGGCGCCAGCCGACCACCACAACCAGGACAGACAAGCTCGCCCGACACCAGCCCGCGTTCGACTTCGCTGTCGTCGGTTCCTACGATCTTCAACAATGCCTCCGGGCACCAGGAAGGACCCTCCCGTCACTCGCCAGAGATCATCGGGAGGGTCCTTGCGCGTTCAAGGACACGCACGCTGACCCAACCCGCAAAGAAGGACAACCCGAAGGCCGCCCCCGACAACCGTCTCCACCGTCGGTGGCCCTACAACACCCGCCGATCACCATCCACGATGGCGCTCAACACTGCTGACGAAGCTCGGCCGATCTGTGAGTCAGACCCGATGAACCCAACCCTGCAAAGACCTAAGCACCGCTGCTTCGGCCGACCACCATCGTCCCTGCCGATCGGCGCTATCGATGGCCGACGAGGGAGCGGGCATTACG
>JANMVY010000196.1:0-2037 GCA_031393535.1 Actinomycetes bacterium
CAGATCGAGCGGGCCGAAGTGCAGCCCCGCTACGGCATTCCCGGCGATCGGGGGTAGGCGGTGCGCGAGGAGTCGGTCGGTGAGATCCGCAGCGCGAAGAAGATTCCTGCGTGTTGCAGTGTGCCGCGAGCGCATCGACGACGCGATCGACGACGCGCCCGCCGGTCAGCGGGCGAAGTACGTCCTCGTCTCGGCCGCCACGGCGACGCCCGCCGGTGAGGGCAAGACGGTCACCACCATCGGGCTCACCATGGGCCTCGCCGCGCGTGGGCGGCGGGCGGTTGCGTCGCTGCGACAGTCATCAGTCGGCCCCACGTTCGGTGGCAAGGGCGGCGGCGCGGGCGGGGGTGCGTCGCGTATCGAACCGTTCGACGACTGCCTGCTCGACCTCGGCGACGATCTTTTCGCGGTGGAGAGCGCCAACAACCTCCTCGCCGCGGTGGTCGACGACCACGTGCAGCGGCGTGCGGCTCCGTTCACGTATCCGGAGTCGTGATATGCGGCGCCCCACGCGAGGCGTTCTTCGAGCTGGCGTCGCCGGTGGCCGCGCAGCACGGTCACAACGAGCGCGTCGATCGCGATCGAACGCCGTGACGTTCGCGACTTCGGTTCGTACTCGTGGACGGCGTGTTGCACAGCGACGCGTGTGTTGCGCAGGGCGATGAACCCGGCGTCGAGGTCGATGTCGATCCAGCGGAGCCCGGCGAGCTCGCCGCGGCGCATGCCGGTGGTGATCGCGAGCACCCAGAGGGCGTGTAGTCGGTCGTCGGCCGTTCGGTCGAGGAACCGGCGGGCGTCTTGTGTGGACCACGTGCGCATCTCGGTGGATTCGACGCGTGGGGCTTTGACGCGCAGCACCGGGTTTCGGTCCATGAGCTCCCACGCGACCGCGTCGTTGAGCACCTTGCGCAGCACCCGCCGCACGCCGGCCACCGACACGGCGCTGAGGCCGCCGCCGCGTGTGCGGCCGTTGGCGAGCAGGTCGGACCACAGCGTCTGGATGTGCAGCGGGGAGAGGTCGCGGAGCTTGACGTGTCCGAGACGCGGGAGCACGTACCACTCGAGTCGTTCGCGGTAGCCCTTGGCCGTCGTTGCTTTGACGGTCGGGCAATGCCCGTCGAGCCATTGCCGGCAGAACTCGGCGAGCGTCATCGTCCCGAGAGTGACCGGCGAGTCGAGGCCCGCGACGATGCGAGCGAGTGCCTCCTCGGCCGCGCGACGTGTCGCGAATCCGGTCTTGGTGCGCTGGCGTCTCGAGCCGGTCGTCGGGTCGCGGCCGATGTCGACCACGTAGGCCCAGCTCTTGCCGCGCTTGTGAACGTGTCCTCGCATGGCTTCTCCGCAGTGGATAAGCGCACTGCTGCGACAAGACGCGACGTGCTCTACGAGAGAAGTGTTCGCAACCGTTAGCTGCGGTGGTCTCGTCATTGCTCGGGGCCTTGGCGCCTGAGCTCAGCGGCGAGTGCTCGCCCTCTGGCGCGGACCCGCGCGGCGAATTCTGGAGGCAGGGAGGCGAGGTCGTGCAGGACGCTGGTCTGCATCAGTCGTTCGCGCTCGTGCGGCGTCATCTGATCGAGCTCGTCGGCGGTCCAGATCCGGTCGCGTTCCATGGGCGGATCGTAGGGCCCCGCGCCGCGTGCGTTGACGGCTACTCGAACGTGTCGAGGCGTCCGCTGTCGAGGAGCCGCTCGGCCGCCTCGATCACGGCGCGCGCCGTGTCGAGCGCCTGGCGGGCGTCGGCTGCTTCGATGCCGGGAGAGTCGAGGTCGGGGTACTCGGTGCGGTTGCGTCGGCGGCGGAGCGCGTGCAGTCGGCCGAACACCTCGAGGCCGCCGCGATCGTTGAACTGTGCCTTCACGCCGTCGATGACGGCGATATGGCCACCCCTCGTCGTTGCGCGGAGCCCTTGCGCCGCGAGAAGCGCAGCGCAAGCCTTGCGGGACGCGTCGTAGCCGAGCTGGAGTGCGCCGGCGGGGTCGTCGTCGACGCCCTTCGATGCGAGGCGCACGTGGGCACGTGCGTCGTCCAGGAGTCGTC
>JANMVY010000202.1:0-3587 GCA_031393535.1 Actinomycetes bacterium
TAGTTCGCGTGGCACAGCAGGTCGGTGTGCGCGCCGGCGTCGGAACCCCCGAGCACCACCCGATCGTCGTGCCACACCGCGGCGCGAGCGGCCCAACCCGCGTCGGTCGTACCGAGCTGCGGCTCGAGCGAAGGGAACACCAACGTGAGAGGCAATCGATCGGGCAGCACGACGTCGATCAGCACGTCGACCGGGTCGACACCGCGCTCGCCGGCGAGGTCGGCGATCGAACGACCGACCAGGTGCTCGCGACCCGGTGGCGCTTCGGCAATCTCGAGCAGATCGAAGTTTGTCACGGCCCCCATGCCCCGCTGCGCCGCTTCGGCGACGCCGTCGCGCAATCGTTGCCGCACGCCAGGATCCGCGATGGCCACGAGTCGCTCGGTCGGCGTCAACTGAACCACGTCGCGCCAACCCGGCATGTCCTCGATGACGCGGTGTGCGCGCATGCGCATGAGATCGGGCAACGCGAGTGCGACCACGTGTGCCCCGTGTTCGCGAGCGTGGTCGCAGCTGCGCAGTTGTTGGGCGTACACGGGTGTGGGCGACAGGCTGCCGAGCAGGTTCCAGTTGAGCGACCGGTTCGCGGCCAGAGACATCTGGGACATGAGCTCGATGCGATCGTCGGGGATGACGCCCATTGCCGCGATGAACTCGAGCGACGTGCCCTCGTGATCGCGCACGGCACCCGCGAGGGCGAGCAACTCGTCGTGCGTGCTGGCCCGCGAAGGAACCGGCGCGCCGTCACCATCAGTGTGCGCTTCGCCGAGCGACGACGAGAACCCGAGTGCACCTTCGTGCATCGCGTCGTGGGCGAGTTGCACCATCGCCGCGATCTGCTCGTGCGACGCGATGGAGTGGGTGGCCGTGTCACCCATGACGATGCGCCGCAACGTCGAATGGCCCACGAGGAAGCCGGCGTTCACGCCCAAGCGTCCCTCGAACCGGTCGAGGAACTCGCCGAAGGTGCGCCAGTCCCATGCGGGCCCGCCCTCGAGCGACGGCAACGGAATGCCTTCGACGCGGGCCATCATGCGCATCACGTAGTCGACATCGCTCCTATGGACCTCGGCGACGCCGAGGGGTGCGATCGTGAACCCGCAGTTGCCCCCGAGCACCGTTGTCACCCCGTGCAGCGGCGACGGCGTGCAATAGGGATCCCACAACGCCTGCGCGTCGTAGTGCGTGTGCACGTCGACGAACCCGGGCGCCACGACCTGCCCGGTCACATCGACGGTTCGCACCGCGGCGTCGTCGATGTGCCCGATCGAGACGATGCGCCCGTCACGGACGCCGACGTCGGCGCGCCGCCGGGGTGCGCCGGAGCCGTCGACCACATCGCCACCGGCGAGCACCAGATCAAGCATCATTTACTCCCGCGTCGTCGGCCCGCAGCGTACGCGGCCTCGGGCGGCCCGGCTCGCCAAACCGGTCCCCACCCTTTCTGGCGAATCCCCCCACCCGTTCTGGCTAGCGTTCGTCGCTGATTGCCGCGACCAGGCATATCCGAAAGGCGACACGCACCCATGGCGATGATCGACCCTCGTACCCCTGTGATCGTTGCGGTGGGCCAGCACACCCAACGCACCAATCAGGGTGCCGAGGTGCTCGAGCCCGTCGCCCTGCTGGGCGAGGCGATCCGGGCCGCGCTGGGCGACGCCGCGCCCTGCGACCTCGCCGGGGCCGTCGACTCTGTGCGGCTGGTGCGGTCGTTGTCGGCCAACGACTACCGCAATGCGCCGTTGCTCGTCGCACGGCTGGCGGGTATCGATGCGCGCGAGCACGTGCTGATCAGCGGCGGCGGAGAGACACCCGGGGCCGCGCTCGCCCGGGCCTGTGCCGACATCGCCGCCTTCGCCAACGACGTCGTGGTGATCGTGGGCGGTGAGGCCTGGTTCTCGCACACGCGGGCCCAACGCGCCGGCGCACACCTCGTGCTGACCAAGCAGGCAGCCGACACGCCCGCCCCGACCGAACACGGCTCGATGATCGAGTTCGTCCACCCCGCCGAACGAGCGCTGGGCATCGTCCGGCCCATCCAGGAGTACCCGCTGTTCGAGAACGCACTTCGCGTCGAGCGCGGACACACCGTGGCCGAGCACCAGCAGCATCTGGGCCGCTTCTGCGCACGTCTCAGCGCTACCGCGATGGCTAACCCCTACGTGTGGGATCGCACGCCCCACACTGCCGACGAGATCGCGACACCCACCAACAGCAACCGGCTCGTGGGCTCGCCTTACACGAAGCTGATGGTGTCGAACGAGCAGGTTGACATGGCGGCCGCGTTGGTGGTCACGTCGGTCGAGCGCGCAACTGCACTCGGCATCGCCCGCGAGCGGTGGGTGTTCCCCCTCGCGGTGGCCACTGGCGAAGCACCCCCGATCTCCGAACGGTTCGAGTTGCACGACTCGGTCCTTGCCCGCGAGGTGGGTGGCGCACTCGCGGCACTCATCGGGGTGCCATGCGCCGACGCGGCGTACATCGACCTGTATTCGTGCTTTCCTTCGGCGGTGCAGATCCAGGCCCGCGAGTTCGGCCTCGACGCCACGCGGAACCTCTCGCTCACCGGCGGCATGCGCTTCGGCGGTGGGCCCTGGTGCGGGTACTCGATGCACGCGTTCGCGACCATGGTCGACACCTTGCGTCGTGACCCCGGCGCGCTCGGGCTCGTGAGTGCGAATGGCGGTGCGATAACCAAGCTCGCAGTGACCATGTTGTCGACATCGCCGCGCGCGCCGTTCCGATACGCCAGCGCCCAGGCCGCGATCGACGCATCACCGCGGCGACGCGTGGCCGACGAGTTCGTTGGCACCGCGAGGGTCGAGACATTCACCGTGATGCACGGACGAGACGGCCGCGCCGAATACGGCATCGTGGCCTGCCATACCCCTGACGAGCGACGTGCGTGGGGCATCGTGCGCGACCCGGACGCGGTCGAGCACATGGTCACCGAGGATGTGGTCGGGCACGATGCCGCGATTGCGGTCGGCGGGCGCGCCGACATCGACTGACCCGCGAACCCGACCTGCGCCGCGGCCAACAGTTCATGGCCATGGTGAACAGATGTCAGTTCGCGCCCGGCCCGACGAATCCCTCGGTCATGCGCTCCATCGCACGCGAGCCGCCACCCTCGATGGGCGCGGTCGCCGTAGCGGTCATGGCCTCGACGCCCGAAGCGATCGACTCGATCGTCGGTTCACGATCGACGAGGCCTTCGCACATGACGAGCTTGACCGATGCGAAATGCCCTCCGCCGACACTGAAGCACTCGCCGTTGACCACACACGATTCGTGGGCCAACCACCCGACGAGGGGCGCCACCTTGCGTGGGTGCATCCACTCGCCCAGTTCGTCGCTCCACGGCAACGTACCGAAGCCGCTGCCGGGGCGCGTCTTCGCGTAGGGGGCGATCACATTCGCAACGATGCCATGGGCCGCACCCTCCGACGCCATGGCACGAGTGAGCCCTATGACCCCCATCTTCGCCATGCCATAGACCGATCCGTTGGGCGCGCCGCCCCACGCGGCGCCCGACGAGATGTTCACGAAGCGTCCGCCGCCGCCTGCGGCCATGGCACGCCACGCCG
>JANMVY010000274.1:0-3694 GCA_031393535.1 Actinomycetes bacterium
GCCGACGCGAAAGGTGCCGCGGCCGACGCCATCGTCGAGTCGGCGTGGGGGCCGTCGGTGTGGGTGCTGCCCGCGAGTCGCGGCCTGGCCGCACGCGAGCTCGATACGGGCCGTCAGATCGAACGGCGACTCGCAAAGGCGCTGCAGGGGGTCACCAACGGGTTCGATGTCGTGCTCATCGACTGCGCGCCGTCGCTCGGTGCGAACACCCGCAGCGCGCTCACCGCGGCCGACCTTGCGGTCATCGTCGTCGAACCGGCCAGCTACTCGCTCCGCGGTGTCACCGCAGTCGCGGACCTCATCGACGACATCTGGGATCGCCTCAACCCCGATCTCGACCTCGCCGGCGTCATCGTCAACAAGGTTCCGGCCGTGAGCACCGAAGCCGACCGCCGCGCGGACGAGCTCGCCGAGATGGTGGGTCGCAAGGCAGTGTGGAAGCCGGCTGTGCCCCAGCGGGTCATCGTCAACGAGGCGCTCGGTGATCAACAGCCGATCCACGCCTACGGGTACCGGGCCCGCGATGTGGTCGAGGCGTTCGACGCGCTGTACGCGAAACTGCGGCGCGTCGCGAAGTGACCACCGATCGACCGGCGCGTGCGGTCGCTCGTGGCGTGCCGATGGTCGGGTTGGTGCTCGGCGTCGCGAGCGCGCTCGTCGCGGTGTGGTGGGTCGCCGCCGCACTGCTGGGCGACGGCACGAAAGTCGAGACGGTGGTGATAAACGGCATCGAAACCTCAACCCCTGACGCGGCGCACCAACCCCCCCTCGACCTCGACCCGGGCGCGCAGTGCACCGTCGACCTCGACGGGCTACGGGCCACCGGCCGCATCACGAACCACACCGACCGGCCCTGGGGTTATCGCGTCAACGTCGTGTGGGAGGACAACGGCACCAGGCGTGCCGAAGCCACTGCGCTGCTGGACCCGATCGCACCGAGTGCCTCAGCCCCGTTCACACTCGTCAGCGCGGCCACTGGCACCGCGGCCACCACCTGCCGTGTCGTCGCGATCGACCGCCGCGCACCGTAACTCGACCGCACCGTGGGCTTGCGCGATCAGGGCGCCGCGCGGCGGATGATGGTGAGCCCATCACTGATGGGCAACATCACGCTGTCGACGCGCGCATCTGCGATCACCATTGCGTTGAATGCCCGGATTGCGCGTGTGTCGTCGTCGTCGGCTGATGGGTCGATGACCCTGCCCGACCACAAGACGTTGTCGACGAGGACCACGCCGTTCGGCGCGAGACGTTCGATGATCTCGGTGTAGTAGGCCGCGTAGTTGCCCTTGTCCGCGTCGATGAACGCGAAGTCGATGGTCGGCTCGCGCGGCAGCGCACGCAGCGTCTCGAGGGCAGGGGCGATACGCAGGTCGATGCGATCGGCCACGCCGGCCGCAAGCCAATGCGCGGCGCCGATACCCGTCCATTGCTCGCTCACGTCGCAGCACACGAGACGGCCGCCCGGTGCGAGGCCGCGCGCGATGGCGAGCGCGCTGTAGCCGGTGAAGGTGCCCACCTCGACCGCGGACCGCACGCCGAGCGACCGCACCAGCAACGTCATGAACGCACCCTGCTCGGGTGCGATCTGCATGCGCGCGATCGGGCCCAAGGCTGCGGTGGCGTCGATCAACGACTGCTGCACCGCATCGGGCCGCGAGCCGTTGGCCAACAGGTACTGGTGCAGATCATCGGACAGGCCGATGCCCTTGGGATCACTCATCGAACGTCGGGGGGCAGCGACAACATGCGGATCGCGTTGCCGCGCACGGCCTTGTAGATCTGCTCGTCGGTGAGGCCCACGAACATCTTCTCGGCGATCGACAAGGTGTCGGGCCACGATGAGTCGGTGTGCGGGTAGTCGGTCTCGAAGGTGATGTTGTCCTCGCCGATGATGTGCAGGTTCTCGAGGCCGTGACGGTCACGGAAGAAGCACGTGAACACGTGGTCGTAGTAGTACGTCGACGGCGGATTCGGGATGGTGTCCTTCACGCCACCCCATGCCCGGTGCTGAACCCATACGTCGTCGGCCCGCTCGAGCAGGTACGGCACCCAACCCATCTGGCCTTCGCTGTACGCGACCTTGAGCTCGGGGAAGCGGATGAACACCCCGGAGAACAAGAAGTCGGTGAGCGAGGCGAACGAGTTGTTGAACGACAGCGCGGCGTTCACCGCAGCCGGTGCGTCGGGGGATGCGGCCGGCATCTTCGACGACGAGCCGATGTGCATGTTGATGGTGGTGTGCGTCTCGGAGCACGCCGTGAAGAACGGATCCCAAAAGCCACTGTGGATCGACGGCAGACCGAGATGCGTGGGGATCTCGCTGAAGCACACCGCATGCACGCCGCGCGCGGCGTTGCGGCGCACCTCGGCCGCCGCGAGATCGGCGTCCCACAACGGAATCAGGCACAACGGGATGAGGCGACCGCCGGAGTCGCCGCACCATTCGTCGACCATCCAGTTGTTGTACGCGTATACGCACTCGAGGCCGAGCTCACGGTCCTTCGCCTCGGTGAAGGTCTGCCCACAAAAACGCGGGAAGGTCGGGAACGCAAGTGACTTCTCGACGTGATCGATGTCCATGTCGAGCAGCCGAGCCGCCGGGTCCCAGCAGCCACGACGCATCTCGTCGTAGCTGATGGGCGTGAGCGTCATGTCATCTCGGGCGAACCCCACCGCCGCGACATGGCGCTTGTGGGGATACATGCCCCCCTCGTAGAACCAGATGTCGCACACGTCGCCGGAACCATCGGCCGGATCGAGCTCGTACTCGTAGTTGAGGCCACCCTTGTAGACCAGACCGCCGATGCGGTGGCGCTCGACGCGCGGGCCGGCCTCGCGGTACTTCTCGGGAAGCCATTTCTGCCACAGGTGCGCCGGTTCGACCACGTGGTCGTCGACGCTGATGATCCGAGGGATCACCGGGACGGTGGCGGTGGTCGGTTGGAGAGCGGTCATCGTCATGGGTGGTCCCCTTTTTTCCGCAGGTCTAATTCACCAAACCTGACAGTGCGTCAGATCATAGCCAACGTCGCCTGTTCGCGTGCAACCCACGCGGCACGATCGGCGGCGAGCGGCCAGAATCACCGCCGAGACGAAAGGCAATCATGACCACACGCGACCTTTACCTGCACGAGTACATCGACATCACGGCCCAGAACCAGTGGGCGTACATGGAGCACGCCAAGGCGCAAGCCGGTCACGAGAAGGTCGATTTCGAGCTGCTCGGCACCTGGTACACGATGGGCATCACCGGTCGCTGGCCGCAGGTGATCAACATCTGGGAGATCCCTGGCGGCTGGGACGGCTGGCATGGCAAGGTCGACCGGCTCAACCTCAAGCGCCGTACCAACGCCCACCTCGACAAGTGGTGGGAGACAGCCTTCACCTTTCGCACCGGCGGTTTCGACCGATTGCTCGCGAACGCGCCGGGTGGACCCAACATGGCGAGCCTTGCGGCCGACGGCGTGCGCGGCACGTTGTTCGTGCACGAGATGACCGAGGTCGCGCCGGGCACCGCCCTCGAATACCTCGACGCAGTGCGCTCCGTTCGCCAGCCGATGCTCGCCGATCACGGCCACCGCCTGGTGGGGCTGTGGGAGGTGCAGATGAACGACTACGAGGTGTGCACCGTGTGGGCGACCGACGTCGCATCGCACGTCGAGGTCGGCAAAGCCCACGACGTCGCACGCGG
>JANMVY010000328.1:0-6238 GCA_031393535.1 Actinomycetes bacterium
CGCGGCCGCGGGTCCGGCGATCGGCTCGATCATCATCAACGCGGGTGGATGGCGATGGGCCTTTTGGATCAACGTGCCGATCGCGCTGGTGGTCCTCGTACTCGGCCAACTGGTCTTTCGCGAATCGCGCGACGAGACCGACGCGCCCTTCCCTGATCCGGCGGGCGCCGGGTTGTTGCTCGTGGGTGTCAGCCTCGGCATCCTCGCCTTGGTGCAGAGCCCATCGTGGAAGTGGATTGACGCCCGAACCATGAGCTGCCTGGCGTTTGCCGCCGTGGTGCTCACCGCGCTTGTCGTGCGTTCGATGCGCCACCCGCGACCGGTGATCGACTTCCGGCTGTTTCGCTACCGGAACTTCGCGTTGCTGACGAGCGGGGCATTTGTGCTGGGCGTGTCGTGGTTCGGCTCGTACTTCGTGCTCGTGCAGTTCCTGCGCAACCAATGGCACTACGGCCTGCTCGAGGCAGGGCTGCTCGTGTCGCCCATCCCATTCGGGGCCGGTGTGCTCGCTCCGCTGTGCGGGCGCGTCGCGGATCGCATCGGATATCGGGCGTTGGTGATCGCCGGGGGCGTGGCGTTCACCCTCGCATCGACGTGGATGCTCGTGATGGTGCCCGACGATCCGAGCGTCGCGCGATGGCTCCCCGGGGTCATCCTCATGGCCATCGGCACCGGCATCGCGTTCCCTGCGGTGCAGGGCGGACCGGTGGTCGACATGGCCCCTGACCAATACGCCGTCGCGATGGGCTTCAACCAGACCGTGCAACGCATCGGTTCGGCGATCGGCAACGCCATCGCGATCGTGTTCGTCGCGTCCGCCGGGTATGGCGGTGGATTCGATCGCATGTTCGGCGTGATGCTCGTCGGTTCGATCGCGCTGGTCGGTTTCGGTGTCTCGTTGCGCTACCGGACAGTCGGTGGGTTCGCGGTCGGTTCACGCTGAATCTCGTGTGATACCACGCGCCGAACACTGAACCCCAGGCGATGACGTATGCGACAAACGTCACTGGCCCCGGTAGGTCAGCATCACCACTGCGGGCACCGACCGCACGCTACGTTCGCGCGCAACGCCGTCGCCGAGTCAGGAGAATGCTCTGCCAAACCAGGTCGAATCGCTCGCCGCTGGCTGCGACCGAATCGTCGTCGACGTCAAACACGGCTCGGTCGAGGCAATGCTCGACCATCCCGATGCCCCCAATGACATCTGGGCATTTGGCATCGTGCGTCGTGAGGTAACGCTGGGCTCCGGCGCGTGGGTCTATCTGGACGGCTTCGGTCGGGTCCGACGCATCCGCGTGCGCCTTGACGCGCCGGCTGGGTGGCTGCCTCGGCTTCGTGCCCTGGGTGAATGTACCGATGACGAAATCCGCGCCGCCGAACACGTCGAGCGAATCGTCGCGACGTTCGAGGTGCCGCGACGCGCGATGGCACCCGTTCGCCCGGCGGACCCGCGGTCGCTCATCGGTCGCGTTGCGCTCGTCACCGGTGCCAGCCGGGGAATCGGAGCCTCGGCGGCCCGTCGACTCGCCGCGGCAGGGGCCACGGTGATCTGCGTCGCGCGCACGCTCGAAGGGCACCCCTCGCAGAGTGGGGAAGCGATCGACACCAAGCTCGCTGACACCCTCGCCGCCATTCGAGCACATGGCGGGACGGGTGAGCCGTTGCTGGCCGACCTCAGCCAACCGGACATCGCTGAGCATCTCGTCGCGCGCGTCATCGAGACATGGGGACGCCTCGACGTGTTGGTGAACAACGCGGCACGAGGCATGTACCGTCCGGTCGACGACTGGCAGCCGACCGACGTACGGAAGCTCTTCCAAGTGAACGTGCTGTCGCCGTTCGCGCTCGCTCGAACGGCCGTTCCGCACATGCGGGCCTGCGGGTTCGGGGCCATCGTGAACATCTCGTCGATCGTGGCGGATGCGCCCATCGGCCCCCCGTACGGTCTCTTCGAACGCCAGAGCTTCACCACGGTCTACGGAATGGCCAAAGCGGCGCTGAACCGAATGTCGACCGGCCTCGCGATCGAGTGTTACGAACATGGCGTGCAGATCAACTCGCTGTCGCCCTCGGGAGGTGTTCGCACACCAGGTGCGCTCGCGGCGAGTGCGATGTTCAATCGCTTCCCCGAGTTCGCGGAGCCCCAAGAGACGATGGCCGAGGCCGTGCTCGCACTCTGCGAACCACGCGAACCCATGATCACCGGTCGGGTGCTCACCTCCGGAGCGCTCCTCGCCGACTTCGGTCGCGAGGTACGGGCTCTCGACGGTGGGAAGTTCACCGACGACCACGCGGTGATCGATCTGCGGCACCCTGCGCCCGCTCAGGTCGACGCGAGCCCCGAGACGTTGCGTCGCTGACCGTAATAGCCGTCGGTGATGCGCCTCAGCCTGTCGAAGAGCGTCCTCGCGGTTCTTGCCTGATCGGTCGCGCCCATTGCTGCGAAGTGGTCGTGGGCGAGGAAGAGCACGACCCACAGCGATACCCGCACGTGGTCGATGTGATCGTCGGTCGGCGTCGGCGCAGTGTGGCCGCGTAGGTCGATCACGCCCGAGAACAGCGACACGGTGCCTTCGATACCGCTGATGTCGATTTCCTCGTAGAAGCTCGCCACGTGCCGCTGGAACGCTCGTGGAAGATCAGAGGCACCGTAAAGGCGGGAATCGAGGAGCTTCGCGAGGTCGGTCAGAGTCGGAACGTCGGAGTCGCGTGCCGGCATGGCGTTCGGGCCGATCGTCCGGTCGTGGAGATCGCGGCTCCGGCGTTCGAGGAGCTCGATGCCTTCGGCACCGAGGAGCAGCGCGGTATGACCGGTGATCCACGTCTCGAGCACGGCGCGCGCGACGAGTCGCAGCGCATCGGGGTTGTCGGCCAGCGCCCGGGTCTGAAGGTCGAGAAGCTGGCCCAGTCGAGCGAGCGCGTCGCCGCTGACGATCAGCCACTGCGCAGTCGGCCCACCGGCGCATTCGGGCGGCGTGAGTGCGACCAGGCGGATCGTGTCGGTCGCCACGGCGAGAATGGAGTCCGAGACCTCGGTGTATTCGGCGTGCATCTCGAGACCTCGATGCCGGGCGGGGCGCTGGAAACGGAGGAGCCACGGAGCCAGATACCTCAGGAATCTACCGGTGATGCCGATGCTTCGAAGGTGGAGAGTGAGAAAACAGATGCTCCCGGTCGTCCGTCGGCGAGCGGCGGAACCGGCCGTGACGTCCAACCTCTCGCGGACCCGCGCGCCTCGGCAATCGAGGCGCAGGGTCCTCCGCTGCTCATCGTCGCACCTGACACGACGATCGTGTTCGCGACCAAGGCGGCCGTACAACTCCTCGGGCGCGAGCTCACCACGGCGAAGTTCACGGACTTCGTCGCCGCCGCCGACCGAGAACCCGTGCGGCGGGCCGCGGAACGCGGGGAACCATGGATGCGCGTGGTCGGATGCCCGTTTGTCCCCAGCGGATCGCTCCACTGCCAGATACTCGCACCCGCAGACCCGCTTTCGTCCGACGGCGATCTGGTGGTCGTGGCGCTCGACGACAAGGTTGGTTTGCGTCGGCGGGTCGCCGAGTTGGAAGCCTCGCATGTCCAGAACTTGGCCCTTCTCGAAGCGATGCCCGACCTGCTTTTCAGGATCTCGAAAGAGCTGACGTTTCTCGACTATCGCGATCCAACGGCGAAGGGGCTGGGCGTCGAGCCTCATGCGTTCTTGGGCAAGCGGCTCGATGAGTTCCTCCCCGCCGAGATCGTTGCGCTCGTAAGACCGAACCTGATCGAGGCGCTCGAAAGCGGGAAGACGGTCACGTATCCCTCGCACTATCGCTATGACGACGGGTTGCACACGTTCGACAACCGTGTGGTCAGGAGTGGTAAAGGTGAAGTGGTGCTCATTTGCCGCGACACGACCGAACAGACTCGAGCGGTGCACGCGTTGGAGCGAAACCAGGCACGATTCCAGAGGATCGTGGAGAACTCTCGCGAATACACAGCCATCACCGACGAGAACGACATCATCACGTTCGTGAGCGCCCCGGTGGAGAGCATCATCGGTTTCACGCCTGACGAGCTGGTCGGTACGTCATCGATGGACCTGATCCACCCGAACGACCGCGCATCGGTAGATCTCTCGCTTGCCCGAATGCGGTCTCATTCCGACGAGCGGCCGGCGCGAATACGGCTGCGCGTGAAGGGTGGTGGTTGGCGGGTCATCGAGGCGACGACGAAGTGGCTCTTCGAAGACGACTTGATCGGTGGAAGGCTGACCCACTGTCGAGACATCAGCGACTACGTCGAAGTGCAGGACAACCTGCGCGATTCGCTGGCGCGCCTCGACGCGATTGTCGAGACCGCCGCCGAAGGGATCCTGACGATTGACGCGGACGGAATGGTTCGATCGCTCAATCGCGCGGCGCGGCGGATGTTCCGGCTGGGTGACGGCGACACCGCTGCCGTCCCTATCGCTTCGTTGTTCACGGAGTTTTCGCGGTCGCGGATCACGGCAACGATGCAGCGCGCTGCCGACAGTCATTCGGAACCACCGGCATCGCTTCCTATCGAGTTGGAGTGCCTTCGACTGGATGGCACATCGTTTCCCGTCTCGGTGTCTCTGAGCAAGATCGAGCACGGCGACGAGGTCATCTTTGCGGCCATCGTGCGCGATGATTCGGAGAGTAGAGCGCTCGAGCGCCAACTCGAATATCAGGCAACCCACGACGTTCTGACGGGTCTACCGAATCGCAATCTCTTCATGGCGAATCTCGAACGGTCACTCCGTCTTTCAGTGAGCCAAGGCAACAGTGTCGCTTTGCTCTTTCTCGATCTCGATCGTTTCAAGATCGTGAACGACAGTCTTGGGCACGCTGCCGGCGATCGGCTCCTTTGCGCGGTGGCCAACAGGCTCACGACGGCGGTTCGTGGCGATGCCACCGTTGCCCGTTTCGGCGGCGACGAGTTCCTGGTTCTCTGCCCTGAGATCCACTCGCAAGCCGAAGCCACGGTCATCGCCGATCGCGTTCTCGACAACCTCCGCGAGTCGATCGACATCGGCGGAGAGATCTCGGATGAGATCTTCGTCAGCGCAAGTGTGGGCGTCGTGATCTATCGCCCGGACTTGGGCACCATCGAGCCCGAGGTGATGGTACGTAACGCAGACATCGCGCTCTACAGGGCGAAGGAGCTCGGGCGCGACCGGTACGAAGTCTTCGACTGGACTGACTCATCGAAAAATCTGAACCGGCTTTCCATCGAGACAGCGCTTCGCCACGCCATCGCCCGCAACGAGTTGGTTGTCCACTATCAGCCAGTGCAGTCGTTGGAATCGCGGACATTCACCGGAACCGAGGCGCTCATCCGGTGGAATCACGAAGGCAACCTCATCGCCCCGGGACGCTTCATCCACATCGCGGAGGAATCCGATCTCATCGTCGACATCGGCACCTGGATCCTTCGTGAGGCCTGCCGCCAGACCGCCGAATGGCAGAAAATGGAAGGTCACCGCGAGCTCTCCGTTGCGGTCAATGTCTCTGGTCGCCAACTCGATCGCTCGGACTTCCCGGACACTGTTCGCGGCGTCCTGCTGGAGACGGGTCTTGCGCCTGCCGCGCTCACTTTGGAGATCACCGAGACCCGGCTGGTGCACGACGACATCGCCACGCTCGAGACGCTGCGCGCGCTCAAGACGACCGGTGTCAATCTGGCCATCGACGACTTCGGCACCGGCTACTCCTCGCTCGGGTATCTCCGCAGTCTCCCCGTGGACATCCTCAAGCTCGACCGATGCTTCACGAGCCAACTCGAGCACGATCACCACACCCATGAGATCGTGCGCACCATCACCGCCCTGGCCCACACGCTCGGCATGACGGTGGTTGCGGAGGGTGTCGAGACCGAGGGCCAGCTGGCGGCGTTGCTCGCGCTGTCGTGTGACCATGCGCAAGGATTCCTTCTCGCGCGACCGGCCGCCAGAGCGGCTGTCAGCGACATCTTGGCGCAGCAGACCAGATCGATCGTCCGGCGCTGACCTGCCGACGCGATCATTCATGGCACGGTCGGTGGTGACGACGCGCGGAAGATGTCGGGTTCGATGTACAACGGGCGGGCGAAGGGTACGACGGCTCGCACGCGTTCCTCTGCGGCGTCGATGGCGCGCGCCAGCTCGTCCATGGTGAGGTCGTCGCGGAAATGCACCTTGGCCCCGAGCAGGAGCTCCTCGGGGCCAAGGTGCTGCGTGCGCATGTGAATCAGTCTG
>JANMVY010000337.1:0-3324 GCA_031393535.1 Actinomycetes bacterium
GGTTCGCCACCGGTCATCTCGGACACGCCGATGTACCGCTCGAGGTTGCGGTGCAAGTTGATGATGCGGCATTCCTCGCCCGAGATCGCCAGGTGTGTGAAACCCGGCTGGTGCAGGCCCTTCTGCGCGTAGTGCAGGTTCGTGAGGTCCTGGTCGATGACGAGTCCGAAGATCTTCTGATCGGCCGACATCGTGAGGTCGTCGGGCTTCGCGCGCGCGGCGTCGGTCGCCGCGGGCAGGCGACGAAACGCGAACGAATCCATGAAGCACTCGTCGGGTGTCGCACCCGGACGCGCGCGGATCACGCTGAACAAGTCAGGAAACATCAAGACCGTGATGTTGGGGAAGATGTTGTACTGCCGCAGGTCCATCAGTTGATCGGTGCGGTACTCCGCGAAGTCGAGCCCTTGGGCCGCCGCCACATCGCGTACCCGTGCCGCGAGCACATCTCGGAGAACCTGCCCGTCGGGGACCCTTGGCACCGTGCCCGCAGCAGCCTTGTCGCTGATGCCGATGCGGCCTCCCATCACCTCGATGAACGACTCCCAGATCTGTTGATCGTTCACCGACCCGCGAATGCGCGGCGACGGCGTGCCGTAGGGTTGCACCAGACGACCGGTGTGTTCCCAGATCTCCTGTGGTGAGTTCACGTCGTCGCACATGGGCAACATCTCGCGATGGATGCCCTGCACGTGGTAGGTCTCGCTGAACGCCTCGATGCACACCTTCCAGTTGGCGGGCAATGCGACGGTGACGAGCGCAACACAGCGGAAATCGTCGGGCCTGATCCACTCGCAGTCTGCGGGCACGGGCGCGAGGTACTCGTGGAGCGGGCCGGCGGATGTATCGAGGTTCACGAACACCAGCGGGCCCCAGGTGTCGACCTGCACCGCGATCAGCGGGAACTCGTCGTTGCGCAACACACCGAAGCCCTTGCGCGACGGCACCTCGCGCAAGCGTCCTCGCAGATCCCACGACCAACGGTGGTAGGTGCAACGGATCTCGGTCATGCCCGAACCCGATCCGTGACAAAGCTCGTTGCCGCGATGCAGGCACACGTTCTGGTAGGCGCGCAACTCACCATCGTCACCGCGCACGATGAGGACCGAGTAGTTGCCGACTGTGTACTCAAACCAGTCACCGTGGTTCGCGACGTGGTCGACCGAGCAGGCGAGCTGCCACGCATGCGGCCACACCTTGGCCATCTCGAGCTGCGCCCACGACGCGTCGGTGTAGCGGTACGCCGGTATGCGCACCGGGCTGCGTCGGCGGGTGACGCTCGCGATGGTGCTGCCCACCGGTGCGTCGTCTGTGTACTCGCTCAGAACCGTCTCGATTCGTGCCATGTCATCGCCCTTTCAGGAAAGGCGCCACCCGATCTTTCGGTCGGCCGATGATGGCCTTGTCGGCACGAACGAGCACCGGCCGCTGCATCAGCGCCTTGTGTCGCACGAGGATGTCGACAACAGCTTTCGCGTCGCCGACGTAGTCGGCGGGGACGAGCCCGAGCTTGTCGAACATCGCGTCCTTGCGCACGAGATCTTCGACCGGGTCCTCGAGTTTGGTCACGATCGCCTCGAGTGCCGCTCGATCGGGCGGGGTCTTCAGGTACAGCACGACGTCGACTTCGACGCCCTCGGCCTCGGCGACCGCCAAGGCATTGTTCGAGGAGCCTCAATTGCCGTTGTGATAGACGGTCACCTTCGCCATTGGCCCTGCCTTCGGTTCATCGATGGAACGGCATTTCGCGCAGCGCGTCGCGCAGGACGTTCTTCGTGATCTTGCCGCTCGCGTTGCGAGGAATGGTAGCGACGAGCTCGAGCTGTTCGGGGATCGCCTGCACCCGGATACCCGCGTCGCGCAAGAACTGTTGCATCGCGACGAAGGCGAAGGCCGTGCCCGGCTTCACCGCCACCACCGCGCATGCCCGCTCACCGGTCTTGGGGTCGGGCAAACCGATCACGGCGACGTCATGAACGCTCGGGTGCATGTAGAGGAGGTCCTCGATCTCCTTCGCGGAGATGTTCTCGCCGTTGCGGATGATGATGTCCTTCAACCGGCCGGTGATCACGACGAATCCCTCGGAGTCGATCACGCCGAGGTCGCCGGTGCGGAAGTAGCCGTTGGCGTCGAACGCCGCGGCGTCGAGCGACGCGTCGACATACCCCTTCATCATCTGCGGCGCTTTCGCGCGCAGCTCGCCCTCCTCGCCCGACTCGGCGAGCGATCCGTCGGACTTGACCGCGATCAAATCGACGCCCGGCATCGCGAAGCCCTCGGTGGTCGCGAGCTTGTCGTCGGAGTTCTTCGCCATGGCCATGGTGAGGATGGGAACTTCGGTGAGCCCCCAGCCGGCGAGCACGCCGCGGCCACCGAGCACGCGCTGCACGTCGGCGTGGATCTGTGGTGGCTTGGGCGCCCCGCCACCCGGGCAGTTCTTCAACCGCGCGAAGAGCCGCACGTCGGGCTGTTCGAGCTGTGCCGCGATGTAGGCCAGGTGAAACGTCGTGCCCGAACCGGCGTGGGTCACGCGCTCGCGCGAGAAGTACGCCGGGGTGTCCTTCGCGTCGAACGACTCGGCGAACAACAGCACCGAGCCGTACTGCAGCGAGCTGAACATCCATGTCGGACCGGCGATGTGCGTGTACGGGAACGCGATGCCGGAGCGATCACGGTGACGCGCATCGAGACGTACGCCCATTGCCAGGCCGACCAGGCCAAGGGAATGGTCGGTGTGTATCGCACCCTTCGGTTCGCTGGTGGTACCCGACGTGTACATGAGCCAACGCACCGGCGCGTCGTCGGAGCATTCGGGCGCGGGCGTGATCGGCGGGAGCGTCGCCGGATCACCGTGGGGCAACCCGCCACGCGGCGCGATCACGATGTCGAGGTGTTCGCTTTTCGCCGCCACCGCGTCGGCCATCGCGCCGTAGTCGAAGCCGCGCCACAGACCGGGCACGATGAGCAACTTCGCCCCGGTCTGGCGGGTGCAGAACGAGACCTCGCGTTCGCGGTAGATGGGGATGATCGGATTCTGCACCACGTCGATGCGGTTCAGCGCCGCCGACAACACCACGGCGTCGAGCCAGCTGGGCAGTATCCACGACACCACGTCGCCGGCACCGATTCCGCGCGCGACAATGCCCGCGGCGACCGCTTCGGCCTCGGCTGCGAACTCGCCGTAGGTGAGTCGGCCACCGCGTTCGTCGGCGAGCATCTCGAGATCAGGGGTGGCCGCCACGCGCGCCACGAGCAGCTCCCACAGGTTGCCTCCGGTGAGCACCGGCCACTCGGTGTGCGCCTTGATGTGCGAGACATCGGTGT
>JANMVY010000705.1:0-3494 GCA_031393535.1 Actinomycetes bacterium
GTAGTTCTGGCGGCCGTCGCGCGCCGTAGCTTTCTCGGGTGCCTGACGCCATCGATGAGTTCACCGCCGAGGTCCGTGCGTTCGCTGTCGAGCGAGCATGGGATCAGTTCCACACGCCGAAGAACCTCGCGATGGCGCTCGCTGTTGCCCGCCACGCTCGATGAGCACGGCAGCGACATGTTCGGTGGGGACGGGTTGGTGTTGGTTGTGTTGTTGCCGTAGTCATCGTGGCGGGGGTGGGTGGTCGTGGTGTCGTTACTCGGCGGTGACCTCGGTGACGGCGGCGCGGGCGGAGGACTCGTCGACGATGTTGCGGTGGGTGGCGTAGGCGGCGACGAGGGCTTGGACGGCGAGGTTGTTCACGGCGCGGGGTAGGCCCCGGCTGACTTGGTGGATGAGCGCGACGGCGTCGTCGCTGAACAAGGTGTCCGAGCGGCCGGCGAGGTTGAGGTGGTGGCCGATGTAGCTGCCGGTCTCTGCGGCGGTCATGCCGGGCATGGCGTAGCGCAGCGCGATGCGTTGATCGAGCGCGGCGAACGTGCCGAGCTTGATCCGTCGTCGCAGAGTTGGTTGGCCGATGAGGAGGCACGCGAACGGCGACCGGCTGTCCATGTCCGCGTTGAGGAGCAGTCGGAGTTCTTCGAGCTGATCGGGGTCGAGGAGGTGGGCTTCATCGACCACGACGACGACTTTTTTGCCTCGTTCGTCGCGTTCTGCGGCGAGCGCGTGTTGGGCTTGAGGGATCAGCGCGGCTTTGTGGAACCGTGGTGTCGCGCCGAGCGCGTTGATGATCGCGACGTAGAGCCCTCGGGCCCCGATCGCTGGGTTCCCGAGGTAGATGATCGTGTGTCGTGATCCGTCGAGGGCGGCGAGCGCTGCTCGCGCGGCGACGGTTTTGCCGGCGCCGACCTCGCCGGTGATCACACCGAGGGCGTCTTCGGTGACACACCAGGTGATGCGGGCGACGGCTTCGTTGTGCGCGCCGGTCGCGGCGAGCATGGAGGGGGCGAGGTCTTTGCTGAACGGCATGCGGGTGAAGCCCCAGTGGGCGCGGAGCCGGTCGATGCTCATCGCGAGCTCTCCTTGGTGGTCTTGGGTTGGGGGATGAACTCGGCGGGCAGGCCGAGCTGGTGAAACTCGATGCGGCTGGCGGCGGCGAGGTCTCGGTCGCGTTGGGTTTCGACGAGGCGGAGGTAGTCGATCCCTGTCGCCGGGGGCGGTTGGGTCGCGGGATCGGGTCGGGCTGCGGGGTGGGCGTGGCGGCCGATGTGTTGGGGGACGGCTGCGCCCATGGGCCGGTTATGGACGCGGACGTCGATGCGGGTGAGGTCGAACGGGTCGAACACCAACTCGACGCGTTGACCGACGAGCGCGGCGTCGACTTGGTAGTTGTTGCCGAGCAACGACACGGTCGCGACCTTGGTGACGGTGCGCGTCTCGGACCACAGGAACGCTTCGTGCAACTCGGCCGGGGTGGGGAGGCGCGCGGCGGTCACGTCGAAGCGGGCGAACGGTGCCTCGCCGGTCTCGGAATGCACTTGGCGGTGATAGACGCCTTCGACCCACGCAGCGAACAACCGGTTCAGTTCCGCGAGATCGGCTGGTGGGTGGGCGTCGAGTTCGATGAGGAACTGGTCGCGCACGGTGCGGAAGAACCGTTCGATCTTCCCGCGACCCTCCGGGCGCCGCGGGGTGGAGTGCGTGAGACGGATCCCGAGCGACGCGCACGCGCGCAGCAACGGCTTCGACGCGAACGCGGAGCCGTTGTCGACGTAGATCCCGCCTGGGATCCCGCGCGCTGCGAGACCCGCGCGTAGGGCGGCTTCGAGACGCACGGTGTCTTCGGCGTGAGCCCACCGATAACCGACCAGCAGACGGCTGTGGTCATCGATGAACGCCAACAGGTACACCTTGCGGCCGGCGACGACGGGGCCGTGGAGCGCGTCGCCGGTCCACAACACGTTGGAAGCTTCGGTCTCGAACCGGCTGAACGCTTCGGGGGGTCGACCGTCGGGCCGCACGTTCAAACCTTGCCGCTCGAACAGGCGCTGAACAGTGCGCGGCGACGGCGCCCAGCCTTGATCGGCGGCGATGATCCGGCACACTTGTGTCGCGGTGCGGCCGGGTCGCTCGAGCTTCAACGCGACCGCGAGATCAAAGACCGCGGCCGGGGTCTTCGCCTCGGCGGTGCGGGCCTCGGGAACCAGCGCGTCGAACCCGCCGGTGCGCCACGCCCGGATCCACCGGTCCAACGTCGAGCGGCTCACGCGCGCCCGGTCGCCGTGCGGGCCGACGTGATCGCGCGCCGCGAGATAGCGGACCAACCGGCCGCGGTCGACGGCGCTCAACGCCGGGTCCGCCGCTTCGCGGATCAGTGAGTATCGGAACAACGCGACGTCGCGATGACGGTCATGCATCACAGCCTCCAAGGCTTTCGGGATCGGAACCCGTGACGCTGCCTGATCACATCGGCGTCAACCAGAGGCAACTCGTGTTGGATAACAAGCCCCCACCGGTCAACCGGCCCGCCCGCTCCCACACCGGCCCAGGCCCGAACCGGCGGACCGCTGCGCGCGTCGCCACCCCGACGGCCTCGACCGCGTCACCCACCGCACTGCTGGTCGGCGCCGGCGGGTCCGAACCCGGCGCCAACGCCAGCGCCCACTGCGTGAAGAACGCCGCGATCGCCGCCGCCCGGAACCGGAACCGACGCAACCAGCCCCGCACCGTCGCGACCGGCAACCCCAACCGCTCCGCGATCCGCCGATGACCAACACCAGCCACGTTTGCGACCAACGCGGCGCCGATCACCTCGACCCCATCACGGCGCCGAACCAACAAGCCATCAGGCAACAACACGTGCGTGCACGCGCATCCGACACAACGCGCTCGGCGCGGCTGCACCCGCCGCTCAACCCCACCCACCGACCGCACACTCCGGTCCCGCGCCCGACCCCAACGCGCCAACCGGTCAGCGCACCACGGGCACCGCAACCGCCCCGCGCGCAACTCGCTCTCGACCCGCTCGACATCGCCACTTACCATGAGCACCGATGCCTCCGGCATCACTCAAGAAGGGCCCCCTCGAGCAACTGCCAAGAAGAGCGAGGGGGTCCTTGCGCGTACAAACATCCCCACGCTGACGCGTCCGCCTCACCGCCACCAACGCCGACCCCCACCGCGCCGTCCTCACCCCCGACGACGCAACCAGACCCCCACGTCCTCAACCATCGCGGCGCCCTACAGTCCCCCGGAAACGGCCGACGCCGAGTGACGCTCGTTATTGCGACGTTCACCGTGTTCGCGCTCGGTACGCTTGTTGTTGCTGTCGTGGCTCGATCGAGTACCGGATCCGACTCCAAAGCTTCGCCCGAGACTGTCGCTACGCGGCCAGGTGGTGCACCGCGAACCGACACGACGGGCAACGTTTCGGTTGTGGGCCCAGAAGGAGCCCACGTTGACTTGCCTCGCCTGGCGATAACCGTCGACGTACC
>JANMVY010000401.1:0-6285 GCA_031393535.1 Actinomycetes bacterium
GACGACATCAACCGCGCGACCGGCGATCTCGAGACAGGCGTGATCAGCGGCCGCTGCATCGTCGACCTGGTGTGAACCGACGCAGTGATCGGCCCGTCCTCATGCGGTCGTTTGGATCTCGTCGACGTTCTTGATCTGCCCTACGCCGTAGCCGGGCATGATCTCGTTGTAGCCCGAATAGGGACCGATCAGGTCGAACGCACGCGCGTTGTAGTGCTGGATGTAGATGGTGTGCCGAGCGTTCGCGCCGGTCGGTCCAGGGCCCGAGTGGAGACCACATCCGTAGTGGACCGTCGCGTCGCCGGGCTCGGTCACCAGAGGCACGATCGGCAGTTGCGCCTGGCGCGCCGCGTCGGGGAACGGGTGAAAGGCCTTGCCCCAGGTGCCCGCCATCATGTGCAACTGCGAGCTGTCGTGGTTCGCGGCGTCGAGTTGCACGCCGACCAGCACACATGGGCAGGTGATGTGGCAGCCGCCCATGCCGCAGTCGTTGTGGAACGGCAGATTCGCGAAGCCGCTGACCTGCGTGCCCGGTGCGTATTCCTTGAGCACCGCGAGGATGCCCTCGATCCGGTCGGGTACCGGAACCACGTCCTCGTGGCTGAGCGCGACGAGCTCGCGGACCCGCGGGTTGTCGTAGAGCGACGCGATCAGTGGTGACTTGTCGCTCAAGTAGGTGAGTCGATAGGGGTACTTCGTGCCATCAGGGGCCTCTGCCCACCACGATGTGAGTTCGCCCTCGATTGCTTCGTCGCGGATGCGACGGATCTCGGCCGACAGCTCCGCGACGAGCCCGTGGTCGAACGCCTGACGCACGACGAGGTATCCGGTGGCGCGGAGGAAATGGCTCATGTCGGCCGGATCGTCGTTGGTGGCGAACGACCGCGCGAGGTCGAGCGGGCGGCCATGTCGGTCGACGAACTCGAGGGTGTCGGGCCGGTAGATCTCGCGGCCTGAGTACATGCACCGGATCGCGGGATCCCACGCGTCCCACGTGTCGAGACTGCCGCGCACGAACGTGACGGCGTTCGAGTACAACAACCCGACGCGGGTGCGCATCTCATAGACGTAGTCGATCCACGCGTCGTCGTCGACGATTTGCACCACGGTTTCGGCATCGTCGACGACTCCGGGTACGACCTCGACGCGGCCACCCCTGACCACGTAGCTGTAGGCGCGATCGCCGGGCAGCACGATGGCGATCGGTGCCGCGGTCGCGACGTCCCACAGCACCGCGTCGCTCACGCCGTCGCGGAGTCGCCGGGGCAACTCGTCACGATGGAAATCGTCGAAGTCGATCGAGGGGTACCCGGCCACGCGGTACATCCCAGCGAACACAGCTTCTTTACCCATTTGTGCGTTCATCGTGGCCCCCGGTTTGTTCCGTCAGAAGGGATTGTCGCGCTCCGGCGCCATCGGCGCTCGGTAACGGCCCCGGCAACCCGGTGCGGCGTGGTCAGTCCTCGGTCGTCATCCAGTCGGCGATCCTCTCGGCCAACATGATGCACGTCAGATTGGTGTTGGATCGCACGCTCGTCGGCATGATCGAGGCGTCGACCACCCGCAGCCGCGCGATGCCATGCACGCGTCCGTGCGCGTCGACGACGGCACGGTCGTCGTCGACGCGGCCCATCGGTGCAGTACCGGCCGGGTGGTAGGTGGTGGCGATCTGTTCGCGAAGCACACCAGCGAGCGCCACGTCGTCGTCGATGATTGCATCGGGCAGCAACAGCGACTGCACGAACGGTGCCAGGGCGTCGCTGCGACACAGATCGCGACCGAGTCGCCATGCCGCGAGCATCCGCGCCGTGTCGGACGGATCCGCGAGGTAGTTCAGCCACAGCCGCGGTGGAGTTGCAGGGTCGGTGTCGACAAGCGTCAGCGTGCCCGTGCTGTGGGGGCGCATGAGCACGGCGCCGACCATGAGCAGTGGGATCGGGTCGGGCATGAAGCCGCGGAGTTGCTCAGAATCGAGCAGCGTGGTGAAGCACAGTTGCATGTCGTTCGTGTCGGGCGACCCGGTGGTGGTGTAGCGAAGGCCGACTTCGGTCACGACCGCAGGGTCGTGGGCGACACCAGGTGCGGGAAGCGCGGCCAACCCGGCCGAGGGGTGGTCGAGCAGGACCGCGCCCACGCCGGGCCGGTCGGCGACCTCCGCGATGCCGAGTGAACGCAACGACGACGACGGGCCGATACCGGATCGCAGCAGGATCGCCGGTGAGCTCACCGCGCCCGCTGCGAGCGTGATGCGGTCCCCGCCGAGCTGTGTTCGCCGACCGTCCTCGATGATCTCGACTGCAACGGCGCGGCCTGCTTCGATGACGACCCGGTCGACGAGCGCGCCGGCACGAATCGTGAGGTTCGGGCGATGGCGAGCCGCCGCGAGATAGGTGAGCGCCGTCGACATGCGCACACCGTTGCGCTTGTTGCGCGGGAACTCACCGACACCCTCGGCACCGGGCGCGTTGAGGTCGTCGATCGCCGCAAAACCGGCAGCGACGCACGCCGCGTGGAACGCCGCGTGGAACGGCTGCCATCGGTTGGGCGAGACTCGATGCAGCGGTAGCGGCCCACCCGCGTTGTGCATCGTGGCGTCGAGCGAGACGCCGACCAGGTCGTCTTCGACCTTGCGGTAGTAGGGCAGCACCTGGTCGAACGACCACTCAGACAATCCTCGCGCCGCCCACTCGGCGAAGTCGCCCGGATCGCCGCGCAGGGCGATCGTGCCGTTGACGGCCGACGAACCACCGACGACCTTGCCGCGTGGATATGTGATCGTTCGGCTGTCGAGCGCGAGCGCCTCGAAGCCCCAATCGTGGTCGATCAGCGAGACCTGGCCATAGAGCAGATCGTCGGGGGTCTGATCGGCCGTCGCGTAGTCAGGGCCGGCTTCGAGCAGGAGTACGGCCCGGTCCGGGTTCTCGCAGAGTCGGCTCGCGAGGACCGCGCCGCACGAGCCCGCTCCGACCACGATGTCGTCGAAATGCATGCGGTCATCGTTGCACGCCGCGTACTCGCAGGTTCAGCCGGCTGTGGGTACCCGCACCGGCGTCAGTTCGTGAACGCGGGAAGGACGTGTCGGCCCATGAGCTCGATCGACTCCATCACCGCTATGTGATCCATGGCGTATGGGTTCACCATGCACAGACGAAGATCGACACCCATGCGTTCGAACACCCGACTCTGCTCGATCACGTCGTCAGGGTCGCCGGCGATGCAGACACCTGCGTCGAGCATCTCCTCGAGGTGCCATTTGTCCTGCCAGTCGTCGGCGGATGTCATCTGCGGGAGGTATCGCAGGTAGTTCCAGTCACCGAGGGGTTCACCGTCGGACTGCAGCAACTCGGCGACGCTCGCGACGTTGCGGAACGCGGCGGTCGGGTACCACTCGAAGGATCGTCGGGCTGCGTCGCGGGCCTCGCGCCGCGTTCGGCCACAATGCGTCATGGCGAACGTGGCGGCGCGGTTGTTCACGACGCGACCGATCGGTTCGGTGCATCGGGCCACGGCCTGTTTGTAGAGGCCGATTCGCAAGGCCAGTTCGTCGAGATCGATGCCGGCCGCGAACGAGCACAGGCCCAACCCGAGACGACCCACCAACTCATGGGTCTCCCTGCTGCCCGTGGCTCCCCATATCGGCGGATGCGGATCCTGGCGGGGCTTGGGGATCACGCGCCGTTTCGGCATCGACCAGAAGCGGCCTTCGAACTCGTACTCGTCGTTCGTCCAACAGCCGACCACGTGGCCGATGGCTTCCTGCCACATCTCGCGGGTGAGCCGAGGATCGATACCGAACCCTTCGAGCTCGGCCCGTGTCGTTGATCGCCCGGTTCCGAACTCGACGCGGCCGTTCGAGATCAGGTCGAGGGATGCCACCGACTCGGCGGTTCGAACCGGGTGGTTGTACGGAGCGGGCATGAGGCGCACGCCGTAGCCGATGCGGATGCGTTCGGTGCGCGCCGCGATGGCCCCGTAGAGCACCTCGGGGTTGGTGCTGTGCGACATCTCCTCGAGGAAGTGGTGCTCGGTGGTCCAAAAGCTGTGGAAACCCGCTCGGTCGGCGGCGACGGCCATGTCGAGCGTGTTGCGGTAAGCGAGGTACTCGCTGTCCGCGAGCCATGGCCGAGGGACCGGAATCTCGGTGAATATCGCGAACTGCACGAGGGCAGTCTTTCGGGCCGCGTCTCGACCCGGCAATTCCGCGAGCCGGCGCGGTACGGTGCGGTATGGCTGATCGACGCAACGCGGCACGGTTCCAGAAGCTCTTCAACCGGTTGTTCGTCTGGATCTTCCGCATGCGCAAAGGTCGCCTCGCATTCAAGGGCGCGCCCTCGTTGATCCTGCACACGACCGGTCGGCGCAGCGGTCAACCGCGACAGACCCCGCTGCTCTACGTGGATCTCGCCGACGGTCGCGCCGCGGTGGTCGCGTCGAACGGCGGCGACGACCACACGCCTGCTTGGGCGCTGAATCTGCAGGCGAACCCCGAGGTCGAGGCCGACATCCGTGGCGAACGTGTGGCGTACGTGGCCGCGGTCGCGACCGCGGAACAGCGCGTCGAGCTCTGGCCGAAGGCCGTCGCGATGTACAAGGCGTACGACTCGTATCAGGCGAAAACCGAACGCGAGATCCCGATCGTGGTGCTCACGCCGCGCTGATCAGCGAACCGTGCAGATGACCCGGTCAGCCGCGGTCGCCGGCGCCCTGTTGCGCCTGCGCCGATCGTTGGGGGTGCAACAGCCATCCGCCGTCGACGTAGAGCACTTGGCCGGTGACGAACGACGCCTCGTCGCTCGCGAGGAACACTGCGGCATCGCCGATGTCGGTCGGTTTGCCGAACCGGCCGAGCGGGGTCGCGCCCCTCACGTCGTCGGCCAGCGCCGGATTCTCGCGGATCGGACCTGTCATCTGAGTTTCCATGTAGCCGGGCCCGATGGCATTGACGCGAACGCCGTGCTCGGCGAGCGCGAGTGCTGCGCTCTGGGTGACGCTGATGACGCCGGCCTTGGCGGCGCAGTACGCCGCGGTGTTCGGGTTCGGCCGAACCCCCATGATCGATGTGATGTTGACGATCGCGCCGCCGGTGTTCTGCGTGACGAACCGGCGGCCCGCGATCTGGTTGCACAAGAAGACACCGCGCAGGTTCACGTCGATGACCTCGTTCCAGCGTTCGTCGGCGAGATCGAGGAACGGTCCGCCGCCGGTGATGCCCGCGTTCGCCACGAGCACATCGAGCCGGCCGAAACGGGCCACCGTGGCGTCGACGAGGTGTTGCACCGACGCGCGATCGGCGACGTCACACACCTGCTGCGTCGCCCCGAGCGCCGCGGCGGCCTCGATCGCCGCAAATTCATCGCGGTCGGCAATGACCACGGTTGCTCCCTCGTCGACGAAGCGGCGTGCCACGCCGAAGCCGAGTCCTCGCGCCCCGCCCGTGACGATCGCGACCTTGTCGTGCAGGCGACCGGTCACGTTCCCCTTGTCAGCACCCGACATCGTTCCCCCTTGTCAGCACCCGACATCGTTCCAGGGTATTGCTCACCCACCGCCGGTACGGCGCCCGAGTAGCGCCGGCGTACACGACGGGCAGAGCCACCACGCGTGCGCGGCGGTGAAGAACAACGTGGGATCGGGCGGGAACGATGCGCGGCACCGGCTGCACTGGCGAGACACCGCGGGGGGGTCAGTGGGCAGTTCCTTGTCGATGTCGACGGGCGGTGCCGTGTCGTCACGGGCCGCCTTGGTCGGGTCAGCCGGCATGTCGCGCTCCGATCGACGCCCAGTTGCGCAGCGTATAGAAGGCCAGGGTATGGAGAGTTGCACGGTTTTCGCCGACCCGCGGCACAATGGGCATGCAGGTTTTGATCGTGCCGCGTTGCGGGGTGAGCGAGCGGAACGGGTGCCGTTGCCGTAGCGTGCATCCATGGCACCAAAAGAACGACCTACGGCCGAACCCAAGAAGCCCGGCCGTACCCTCAAGGAAAAGCGGGCAGCCAAGAACGTGAAGCAAGCTGCGCAGAAGGCGGTCCGCAAGGGCTGGGACTCCAAGTAGCTGGTGGCCGAGGCCACTGGCGCAACAGATCGACTCGGCGAGCATGGTCATCCGGACCTGTTCGCCGAACGAAAGAAAAGAAGAGAGAAAAAGCATGGCAATCATTGGAACGGTGAAGTTCTTCAACTCTGAGAAGGGTTACGGCTTCATCTCACGCGAACAGGGTGATGACGTCTTCGTTCATTACTCAAACATTCAGGGTGATGGCTACAAGTCGCTCGACGAGGGTCAGC
>JANMVY010000436.1:0-7347 GCA_031393535.1 Actinomycetes bacterium
GGCAGTGTCGGCACCGACCCGCGTGGCTCGCACGACGAGTCGGCCGCCGACGTTGAGGGTCGCGCCGATCACCTCGTCACCCGCCGCGACCTCGGCGGGCACCGACTCACCGGTGACCAACGACGTGTCGATCGCCGAGGAACCCGACTGCACGACACCGTCGGTGGCGATCTTCTCGCCGGGCCGCACGACGAAGAGGTCGCCGACCGCGAGCTCAACGATCGGGATCCGGCGCTCGTCGCCGGACGCGTCGAGTACCGCCACGTCTTTCGCGCCGAGCTCGAGCAGTGACCGCAACGCTTCACCGGCGCGACGCTTTGCCCGCGCCTCGAAATAGCGGCCGGCCAAGATCAACGTGGTGACCGCAGCCGCGACCTCGAGATACAGGTGCTCTCCACCCGACGAGCGCGACACCGTAAGCGTGAACGCCATGGTCATGCCGGGTTCGCCCGCGTGACCGAAGAACAGCGCCCACAACGAGTACCCGTACGCAGCTCCTGTACCGACAGAGATCAGCGTGTCCATCGTCGCGGCGCCATGGCGCAGGTTCTTCAACGCCGCCCGATGAAACGGCAGCGCGCCCCACACCACCACCGGGCTCGCGAGCGTCAACACCAGCCACTGCCAATTGCGGAACTGCAACGGCGGGATCATCGACAACGCCAACGCCGGCGCAGCCAAGATCGCCGACACGACGAGGCGCTGGCGCAACTCCGCGACGTGGCGCTCGGCCGCAGACTCGACCCGCGCACCGGCCACCGGCTCCGCGACCACAGTCGGGAGCACCGCGCCGTAACCGACCGACTCGACCGCCGCCACCAGATCAGCGGCGTTCACCGTCGCCGGATCGAAACGCACGTGCGCGATCTCGGTCGCGTAGTTGACCGATGCCTCGGCACCGGTCAGCCGGTTGAGCCGCTTTTCGATCCGCGCCGCGCACGACGCGCACGTCATCCCCGTGACCGCGAGGTCGATGCTCGCAGTGGTCGCCCCGGTGGAGGCGGGCGGCAACGTTGTCGCCATGTCAGCTGCCCCCATGGGCCGAGTCGTGCACCTGAGGCGCGGGCGACGGGACGCTCGCGTCGCCACGAGAAATGCGCCCCACGCCGAGCGACACGGCGAACGCGAAAACCATCACGACCGCGAACAATGCGAGACGAACCGGGGCGCTCATCGGTCGACCTCGTAGCCGGCCTCGGTGATCGCGGCCTCGATCGCCGCGACGTCGACGGCGCCGGTGACAGTGACAGTGACGGTCTTCGCGTCGATCGAAACCTCGACGCGCTCGACACCCGCGACGGCCTGCACCTCACCGGTGATCGCCGCGACGCAATGCCCGCACGAGATGCCGGGCACCGAAAGAGTGATGGTGGCGTTGGTGTGCATGGTTGCTCCTTGTGTCCAGGCGAGGTTCAGGACCGCACAAGACGTTCGACAGCCTTCAACGCCTCGTCGACCTTCGTCGCCGCGTCGGGACCGCCGTCGGCGATCGCATCACTGACGCAATGATGCAGATGATCACCCAACAGGGCGAGGCTCACCGCCTGCAAGGCACGCGTGGCCGACGACACCTGCGTCAGCACGTCGATGCAATACGTGTCCTCGTCAACCATGCGTTGCAAACCCCGTATCTGGCCCTCGATACGACGCAACCTCGTCAACACATCGCCCTTGCGCGCGTGATACCCGGCCATCTTTCCTCCTGCATTATACCCTGGGGGGGTAGGGTACAGGCAACTGCGACGATTTCGAACACGTTGTCGGGCGACGCGGTACGGCCTCCGTGTAGAGTGCACGTGGACAAGGGCGGCGTTGATGCGCGTGATCGTCACCCGAAGCGAAGCGACGCTTGGGGCCGTCGATGCTGTCGGCGCGCGTGGTGCCCCCGAGCGGGGGCGAGACCGAGTGGGCAGACATGCGGGCCGCGTGCGACGCGCTCGAATCCGCCGACCGAGCGCTCGTCGCCGGGCGCGACGCGTCGCACTCGTACCTCTACTCGCAGCGCAAGGTGGGTGCGGGTGAAGAGCTGTGGACCGATGCGGACAAGGACAGCATGGCCGAGATCCGCCATCCACTTGTCCGGGTGCACCCGGTCACCGCACGCCCCGCGCTCACCTCGGACGCCACGCCAGCGCGGTGAGTGGCATGTCCGACGAGGATTCCGAGGCACTCGTCGCGCGGCTCATGGCGTTCGCGTGCCGCCCGCCGCGCGTGTTCGCGCACCGTTGGTCGCCGGGAGACCTCGTCGTGCGGGACAACCGCTGTGTCCTGCACCGCGGTCGGCCGTGGGACCACGGCGAGGCGCGGGTGATGCGGCACAGCCGCGTCGCGGGTGATGCGGCACAGCCGCGTCGCGGGTGATGCGGCACAGCCGCGTCGCGGGTGACGGCGACAACGAGTGGGCCGTGATGTGAAAACATCGGGCGATGAACGACAACGCACCGCACGCGGCCACCACGCGCAGCACCACCTGGCGTCGCCCGGCGGGCGGGCCCGACCTGGCACCGCGAACCGTGATCCACATCGCTGACGCACGACCGGCCGAACGAGATCCGGCCAGTGGGGCGTCGGCCATCACGCTGAAGCCGCTCACCGGCGCCGCGTGCGACCTCACCGTGCTGACCTTCACGTTCCCGCCGAACTACGTGGGCAAGGTGCACTGGCATCCGACCGACACCGTGTACGTGATCCGCCGCGGCCAGTTCATCGTCGAGGGTGAAGGGACCTTCGAGGTGGGCGACATCCGCTGGGTGAAGGCGGGCACACCCTACGGACCCGAAGCCGCCGGACCAGATGGATGTGAGGTCATGTTGATCGGCGCAGGAGCGTTCCCCCTGCCCACCTTCGACCCCACAGTCGACCCCCCACCGCAGGTCGACTGACCCCGCGCGCGCACCGCGGTCGCGCGCCGCGTTGCGCGCCGAAGGGTCAGCCGCGCCCGAACCGCCGCAGCACGGCGCGGCGGCGAGCGTCGAGCGAGGCCTGACGTTCGGCGGCCGTCACCCGGCGCACCCACGTCGGCACCGCATCGTCGAGCACCGCCCGCTTCACCACGCGCAACGAGGGGGTGGGCAACTCGTTGCGGGGGATACGGGCCAACTGCCAGCGATAGGTCATCGGAAGTTCGCGGTTCGCGCAGGTGTCGAACCAGTTCGCGATGCCCGGGTCGTCGTGGGCGATCACGCCGACGAAACGGCCGTGATCGAGATGGGCCTGAAAACCGTTGAGCGCGGTTTGCCGGTACGTGTAATCGAGCGATTGGAACCAGTGATCGCCGAACTGCACGTTCCAGTAGTGACACGGTGGCGGTGTCACCTCGATGATCGCGGCTTCGTCGTCGGCGAGCTCGAGATGGCCCGACCCGTAGGCGTTGTCGGGCGTACCGCCGTACTGCGACGCCAGCGGATTGATCGGCAGGACGGTGTTGTGCGCCCGCTCGCGGAGATCGGCCACGAAACCGTGCCACGTGACCGACGAGGTCGCCATGAAACGAGCGAGGCGGCGCACCCGTTCGAGCACGAGCTCCGCCTGGCGAGCTTCGTCTCGGGCCGGGCCGGCGACCCGTTCGATAGTGAGCCGATGCGGCACCTCGGTGTCCCAGTCGTAGAGGAACTGGCGAATGGAGAGCGAGGAACCACCGACGGTGGTGTCGATTGCGTTGACGCCGACCGCGCTGGGTCCCACCACCAGCTCGACCGAACCGTCGTCAGCCGCCACGAGCGCGCCGGGTGACGACAGCCCACCGATGTGGCGCACGCCGGCCGTGCCGAGACTTCCGGCAGTGACGGTGACGCCGAGGTAGTGCGGCGAACCGCCGGCGAGACGAAGCACATAGGTGCTGTCGGCGGCGATGGACACGCTCGAGTAGTGGGCGTCGGGGCAATCGAGTCCCCAGCGTTTGGAGGGATCCTGTGGACGCCCGATCTCGGCACGGAACGGTCGGCGGTGAAGACGTGCATCTCCATACCGCTGTTCAGCAGGTTGACGAGGTACAACACACCCGCGGCCTGTGCGGCCAGGTCAGTGGGCGCGTCGGGTGCGACGAGGATTTCCCCCGCCGCCGCGAGCGACGCGACCAACTCGTTCCATACCCCCGCCGCGTCGTTCGGCTCATGGGTCACGGATGGTCCCCTCGTCGTGTCGTCAACGCCGACCGTAACGCGCTCGCCCACGGCGCGACGGTGGCGCAGCTGGAACACTCGCGAGATGAACCAGCAGACACGACTTCCGCGCTTCGGCCTCTACTACGACTTCCGCAACCCCGCGTTCGCAGGCCGGTCGTTCGCTCGTCTCTACGCGGAAACGTTCGAGCAGGCGTCGTGGGCCGAGCGTGACCTCGGGTTCGAATCCGCGTGGATCTCCGAGCATCACCTCGCAGTCGACGGCTACACGCCGTCACCGTTGACGTTGGCCGCCGCGCTCGCGATGCGCACCGAGACGATGCGTATCGGTACCAGCGTCGTGATCCTTCCCGTGCAGAACCCGTTGCGGCTTGCCGAGGACGCGTTGACGGTGCACGCGATCTCGAATGGGCGCTTCATGCTCGGCGTTGGCCTCGGTTACCGCGCGATCGAGTTCGCCGGTTTCGGTGTGCCGATGCGTGAACGCCGTGCCCGACTCGACGCGGGCATCGACATTCTGCGCGCCGCGTTCACCGGTGAGCAGCTCGACAGCCATGGTGGAATCACGATCACGCCGCGGCCAGAACCGGGCGAAGGGCCCGAGCTGTGGATCGGCGGCTTTGCGCCGGCTGCGATTCGTCGCGGCGCGGCAAAGGCCGACGGCATGGTGCTCCCCATCCCGCAGCTGTGGCCGCAGTACAAGGCCGAGTGTGCCCTCGTGAACCGCGTGCCGCGGATCGCGTGCGCGTATCACTGGATACTCGGCGACGACCCCGAGGCTGAGCTCGCGGCAGCGGCACCATTCCTCATGCATCAGGTCAACGAGTACGGCGCACACGGCGCGTACGGCCTCGCCGATCAGTGGGTACCGATCACCGAACCTGCCGAGCTGTTGCGCCGCAGCCCATGCGAGCTGATGGACGCAGACAAGGCTGCCGCGGCCGTCGTCGAGGCGACGTTGGCGGGCGTGGAAGACGTGCACTGGTGGACGATCTTCCCCGGCGAGCCGATCGAACGGTCGAGCGCACGGCTCGAGTTCTTCGCGCGGCAAGTGCTGCCCCGAGTGCGGCAACGGTTGGGGCTCACCTGAGCATTGCGACGCGTCGTGCGAGCAGGGTCAGTCGCCGTTCGCCACCGCGTCGCTCAACGCCTTGTCCACCTCGGCGAGGGCTTTGTCGACGTCGATGAGGACCTTGTCGACGTCGCTCGCGATCACGTCGACCGCTTTGACCGCGGCCACGACCGCGGGTGGCGTGGTCACGGGCGTGGCTTTCGTTGCGGCGGTGGTCGGCGCCTTCGCCACGGTTGTCGACACCTCAGGTGTGGCCCCGGTTGCTGACGCGCCGCCGACCGTGGTGGTGCTGGCAACGGTCGCCGGCGCGTTCGTGGTCGCGGTCTTGGTTCCGTTCCCGCCACACGCGGTCGCGAGCAGGAACACCGCGGCCGCGGGCACAACGAGCAGCCGTCGGCTGATCGAGGCCGTGCGATGGTGATGCAAAGTGGCGTTCATCGTCAGTCCTTCAGCGTGGTGGTGATGGTCTTGATGTCGGCCCGTGCGGCTTTGAGATCCGCGGCCGCGATGCGCACGTTGGCGCGGGCTCCGTCGAGCAGCGTGTGGTCGGCGTTGTAGTCGGCAGGTGCGAAACCGATGACCGAATCGGCCAGACCATTGGTCTTGGTTGCCGCATCGGCCAGCTTCGCGGTCAGGTCGGTCAGCGCGGCCTGCGCAACCGTCACGACCTTGCCGGCGGCGCCGGCCTTGTCGATCGCGTCCGCCAGCCTGGGTACGACGTCGCTGAGCTTGGCCACTGCGCTCGCTTCGGTGTCACCCGCGATCACGAGGTGGGTCTGCGGCGCCCGCAGTGCGAACACACGGTAGCCCTCGACGATCAACCGGCAGTCGGCGCCCAGGGTGGCTGCGTCGGTGTCGGCCGCGATCTTGGTCTTCAACGCGCCGAGGCCCGATGCAGCGGCGGTGTTGCTCGCCGTCTGGGTGCTCTTGTGGCCGGCGGTGATGCTTTTCGCCGCGGCGAGCGACCCGTTGAGCCGGGTGAGAGTGGTGAGCCGCACCTCGATCGCCGCGGTGCACCGGGCCTTCTCACCCACGAGGTCACGGGTGCGTTCGGTGGTGGTCGGCGCGCCGCTCGCGGCACTCGGCAACACGGTCGTGCCCATGCCGAGAGTCAGTGCGCCGGCGGCGACAAGGCTGGTGATGCGTCTTGCATTCTTCATGGTGTGCTCGCTATTGGTCGTGAGGGGATGATCGACACGATGGCCAACCGTTGTGAACTGTCGAACATGGCTTTGTGAGCGATCTGTGAGCACCCTTCGGCCCACGCAAAGCCAGATGGGAACCCGGTTGCACAACAAACGGACAACGGCCCGCCACGCGCTCGCAGCGAGGTCCGCCGTGCCGATGGTTCGTTCGAGCGCCATCGCGGAACGGAGCGGCACATGGCGGACGTGAAGGTCGACGCAGAAGAAGCGCTCGAGTCGAGCCGGATCATCTCCGTGCTGGCTGAGACCAACCGGCGCGACCGCTGGACGGTCCCACCGCGCACCGCGATGATCACGTGCCTCGCGCGTTCGTTCTTCGATTTCCGCAAGGCCGAAGCCGCCGGCAACACCGTGGTGCTCGACATCACGTGCGTGTTCGGCAAGGTCACGATCGTCGTACCCGAAGGCACCGACGTGGAGCTGTCGGGCTTCTCGTTCCTCGCGTCGGCCACGTCCGACGTGGCAAGCTCCGAAGGGTCGACGTCGCATCTACCCATGCTGGTCATCGTGGCGCACACGGTGTTCGGTCGCATCTGCGTGCGGACACCGACCGACGCAGAGCTCGGCATCATCCCCACGACCGGCGCTGCCGCGATCGCCGAGGCGCCGTCGGGTACGACAACCGCGCCCGTCGAAGGGGGCTTCTCGGCGCGCGCATCGAGGGACCTGCCCGCCGAACGTTCGCCCGACCAGCCGGCACGCGAACCGCAGCCGGTCGGCTCAGCGGTCTGAGCTTCGCCCCGGCCGCGACGATGGGCTCGATGGAACGCCGGTATGTTTCATAGCCATATGAGTTGTCGAGCGAACGTATGTTCGCTACAATGTCATCATGTTCGCAACCGTCGCCGAGAGCATCACTGTCGGGCTCGACCTTCCGGTCGATGACCTCACCGACGATGCCGTGCGGGCCGCGCTCACCGCGTGCGCCACGCTCCAGGGCCGTATCGAC
>JANMVY010000439.1:0-13909 GCA_031393535.1 Actinomycetes bacterium
GTTCGGGGCGTCGGCCAACAACGCAAGACCGTCGTGCCACCGCTTCATGAAGTCGGGTGTGCGCTCGGTGGGGGTTCCACCGTGGCCGAGCACGAACGTCACATCGCGATGGCGACCGGCGACGGCGGCGAGAGCCGCGAAGCGAGGCAGTCGGACCATGGTGTCGCAGACCAGCCGTAGCTCGCCCAGCACGTCGAGTCCGGCCTCGAGCGCAGGATCGTCGAGGCGGTCGGTCAACGTGACATCGCGAACGCCCCGGAAGTTGGCATGTGCGACCTGTCGTTCGAGCACCGCGCGAGCATCGGGCCCCGACAGGTTCGCGGCGCCGACGATCGCGTTCGGCCAGCCGAGCGGGTCGGCCTCGGCCATGCGCTGGAGCCACGCGGTCTCGCTGACCGGATCCGCGGCCTCGGCCGCTTGTACGTGCACCACCTTGATCACCGGCACCGTAAGGCTCTCCGTGCGGTGTTCGTCGGGTCCGTAGCGCCCGTCGCGATCGAACTGGTGCAACGGGTACAAGAAGTCGGGCGCGAGCATCGGCCAATCGAGGCCCGGGGCCCCCTTCTGCCAATAGTGCACATGGGCGTCGACGAATCGTCGCGGCGGTGCGCCGGTCGAAGGCCAGGTCGGTCGCGTCGTGTTCACGATGCAGTGCCCATGAGTTGGCGCTTGAGGTCTTGCTTCAGCACTTTGCCCGCAGGCGCGCGTGGGAGCCCGTCGCTGATCACGAGCTGCTCGGGGATCTTCTGCATCATCAGCCCGCTGTCGCGCAAGAACTCGACCATCTCGTCGAAGCCGAGGGGATCGGCACTCGAACGAGGCACCACCACCGCGCAGCAACGCTCGCCGACTGCGGCATCGGGCAGGCCGATGACAGCCACTTCGAACACCTTGGGGTGCAGGTACAGCACATCCTCGACCTCTTTGGCGCTGATGTTCTCGCCCTTGCGGATGATGATGTCCTTGAGTCGACCGCTGACCACCACGTGGCCACCCGGGAGTCGGTACCCGAGGTCGCCGGTACGGAAGAAGCCCTCGTCATCGAAGCCGTCGGCGTCGAGTGCAGGATCGACGTATCCGACAAGCATCTGCGGTGCCTTGGCCCGGATCTCGCCTTCCTCGCCCGGTCCGCACACGCGACCGTCGAGGCCGACGATCTTCATGATGACGCCGGGCGCGGGGCGTCCTTCGGAGCGTGCCATCGCGTCGTCGTCGCTGTGCAGATCGTTCATCGCGAGCACCGGGCATTCGGTGAGGCCGTACCCCGACACCACGCCGACGCCGCCGAGTTCGCGCTTGACGTCGTAGTGCAGACCATCGGGCTTGGGGCCACCACCGCCGTTGCAGGCGCGCAAGTGCGGAAAGATCGGTGCCGACCCGCGTTCGCGTTGGACGTCGAGATACGCGAGGTGAAAGGGGGTGCCCGCACCGGCGATGGTCACGTCCTCGCGCGCCAACACCGCGACCGCGGATTGCGGTTCGAAGGCCTCGACGCAGACGTAGGTGCACCCGCTCAGCAGGCCGCTGAACAAGAAGTTCGATCCACCGATGTGCGAGAACGGAAAGACGAGGGCGACCCGATCGTCCGCTCGCAGTTCGAGACGTTCGAGGAACGCGATGGCGGCCGCCGCCAAGCCGGGATCGGTGTGCTTGGCGCCTTTCGGGTCCGCGGTGCTCCCCGAGGTGTAGTAGATCCACCGAACGGGAGCGTGCTCGGCGACCACCGGCCTCGCCGGCGGAGGCGGAAGATTCGCCGGGTCGGCTTCGGGAAGCGACCGATCGGCGACGAGCACGCGGACCCCGCCGAGATCGGTGGCAACGCGTGCGGCCATCGCCGCATAGTCGAAGCCCCGCCACAACGAAGGCACGATCAACAGCTCGGCACGGGTCTGCCGCACACAGAACGCGACCTCGCGCTCGCGGTAGATCGGCACCATCGGGTTCTGCACTGCGCCCAGGCGTGCCAACGCCGCGACGAGCACGACGGATTCGATCCAGGTCGGCAGTTGCCACGACACGACCGTGTCGGTGCGCACACCGAGATCGGCGAGCCCCGCCGCGACACGTTCGGCTGCGTCGCGGTACTCACCAAAGGTCATCGAGCGACCGGTCTCGTCGACGAGCATGCGGGCGTCGGGGGTCAGCGCGGCGCGACGTTCGACCAAGTGCCACAACGTGGCGTCCGCGAAGACGGGCGCGGGCTCGTCGGGTGTCATGTCGGCGAACCGGTGGCGGGTGTGCTTTCGGTTTCCCAGGGCAGTCGCTCGGGGCGCGACGAGTGCTCGGCGAAGAACGCACCGAGGCCCGCCGCGATGTCGTCGATCGTCCATCTGCCGTGATGGTCGAGCCCGGCGACGGGTTGCCACGTCTTCCACAACTCGAGACGCGACCCGATCAACAAGATGACCTGACCGTTCACGTGCGCCGCGTCGTCGGAGGCCAAGTAGGCCACGAGCGGCGCGACGTTGTGCGGCGACAACGGATCGTCTGGACCATCGGGCGTGTCGGTGCCGTTCACCGAGACCGACAGCCGCGTCTTCGCGCGCGGGGAGATTGCGTTGACGGTCACGCCATAGCGGGCGAGCTCGCGCGCCATGCTCACCGTGAGGGCTGCCACGGCGGCCTTTGCCGCCGTGTAGTTCGCCTGACCGACCGTGCCGAGCAACCCGGCTTCGGAGGTGGTGTTGATGATGCGCCCTCGAACCTCGGCACCGGTCTTGGTCTGGTCGCGCCAATATTCGGCTGCGAATCGTGACGGCGCGAACGTTCCGGTGAGATGCACGCGCAGCACGGCATCCCAATCCTGCTGGGCCATGTTGAACGACATGCGGTCGCGCAGGATGCCCGCGCTGTTCACGAGGATGTCGAGCCGTCCGAACGTCTCGACCGCCGTACGCACGAGGCTCCGGGCACCGTCCCAGTCGGCGCAATCGGCGCGGCTCGCGACTGCCGCGCCGCCGGCGGCTTCGATCTCGCGAACCACGCCAGCCGCGGGCCCCGCATCGGACCCGTCACCCTCGAGGGATACACCGGGATCGTTGACGACCACGCTCGCACCTTCGGCCGCGAGCAGCAGTGCCTCGGCACGACCCAGCCCTCGTCCGGCACCGGTGACGACCGCGACCTTGCCCGACAAACGCCCCATCAGTTGCCCCCGAGGTGCAACTCGTCCGTGCGGCCTGTTGCAGACCGAACCCTAGCAACTAGGTTGCGCACGGCACTGGGTGCGACGGCCAGGGGGGCACATGACCAAGCGAGTCGCCATCGTCGGCGCGGCAGAATCCGACTTCGGCAAGATCGCCCACGTCGGCGATCTCGAGCTCCACGTGCAGGCGGCACGTCGGGCCATCGCCGACGCGGGGATCGGCAAGGACGAAATCGACGGCCTGTTCACGACGGGCGGACGCTACGGCATGATGCCGATCGTCGCGCTCGCCGAGTACATGGGGCTGTTCCCGACCTATCTCGAGGGCACCAACACGGGCGGGGGCGCGTGGGAGCTCATGGTCGGCCATGCCGCGGCCGCACTGCGCGCCGGCCTGTGCACGGTTGCGCTCGTCGTGTACGGCGCCGCACCGCGCAACAATCCGTCCGAGGGCATCGGGCAGGCGTTCTCGTTGCCGGGTACACCGGTGGCCTACGACGATCCGTTCGGCCTTCCGTTGCCGGCGCGCGCGGCGCTCGTGGCCAGTCGGCACATGCACCTCTACGGCACGACCTCCGAGCAGCTCGCCGAAGTCGCGGTGTCGACCCGCAAGAACGCGAGCCTGAATCCGAAGGCGCTCTTTCGCGACCTGATCACCATCGAAGACGTGCTCGCGAGCCGCATGATCGCCGATCCCTTGCATCTCCTCGACTGCTGCGTGGTCACCAACGGCGGCGGTGCGCTGGTGCTCACCCTCGAGGATCGGGCGGCGGATCTACCTCGCGCTCCCGTGTTCGTGCTCGGCGCCGGTGAGGCTCTCGCCTCCGAGACGCTGGCCGGGTGGCCTGACTTCGGGCGCATGGTGTCCTGCGAATCGGGCCGCCGCGCGTACGAACAGGCGGGCATCGGTCCGTCGGATGTCGATGTGCTGCAGCTCTACGACGCGTTCACCATCAACGTGGTGCTCCAACTCGAAGCGCTCGGGTTCTGCGCCGAGGGCGAGGGCGGCCCGTTCGTCGAAGGTGGAACCCTCGCCTACGACGGGTCGCTGCCCACGAACACCGACGGCGGTGGACTGTCGTCCAATCACCCCGGCATGCGGGGCATCTTCCTCGTCATAGAAGCGGTGCGTCAGCTGCGGGGCGAAGCCGGACCGGTCCAGGTTCGCGACGCCGAGATCGCCCTGTGCAACGGAACCGGTGGTCCCTTCTCCGCCAGTGCGACCGTCATCCTCGGGAGGAACTCGTGAGCGCGCACCTACCGATCATCGATGCCGAATCCGCGCCGTTCTGGGAAGGGCTCGGCCACGGCGAATTCCGGCTCAAGTACTGCACCCAATGCACCCGCCCGCACTTCTTCCCGCGCGTGTACTGCCCTTTTTGCTGGGGTGACACCGAATGGCGTGTCGCTTCAGGGCACGGTGAGGTCTTCGCGACCACGGTGGTCCGCCAGATGGGGTTCGCGCCGTACCGCGACCGTGTGCCCTACAACCTTGCGATCGTCGTGCTCGCCGAGGACCCCCAGATGTTGACCCACGTGATCGGCATAGAACCCGAGGCCGTACGCATCGGCATGGCCGTGACCCTCTTGCCCGAACTCGACGGCACGGTGTGGATGCCGTTCTTCACACCGCGCTAGAGCACGCGCCCGAGCCACCGCTCGACCAGATCGCTCCACAGCGTCGCAACCGCGGTGCCGACGAACATCTGCACGCCGTGCGGTGCTCCCGGCAGCATGTGCAGCTCCGTCGGAACGCCCGCCTGGTTCAAACGGGCTGCGTAGGCGATGTCCTCGTCGCGAAATCCGTCGGCGCCGCCCACGATCACGAGCCCCGGCGGCAACCCGGCAAGGTCGTCAGCCCGCGCGGGCGCGGCGTATGGCGGAACATCATCGGTGCCATACCGGGCGCCGAGGTACGCCTTCCACCCGAAGGTGTTCGACTCACGGCTCCACACCGCCAGCCCGTCGAGTCGGCTCGACGACGTGCTCTGGCGATCGTCGATCATCGGGCACTCGAGCAATTGGTGCGTGACCGGCACCTCGCCGCGGTCACGGACGAGCAACGCAAGACCTGCGGCAAGACCACCGCCCGCGCTCACGCCGGCGATCACGAGACGCGACGCATCGATGCCCAACTCGTCGCGATTCCGGTACGCCCAGAGCAACCCGGCGTAGCAATCCTCGAGCGGCCCCGGGTACGGCGTCTCCGGAGCGAGTCGGTACTCGACGGAGATGCCGATGCACGAGAACATCGGACACCACCGATCGAAGCGCGTGTCGTCCATGTCATAGGTCCCGAAGACGTAGCCGCCGCCGTGGATCGAATACACGAGCGGCAACGGGCCCTCGACACCGCGCGGGCGATGCACGCGCACGACGACTCGCGGGTCCTCGGACACGACGTGTTCTGTGCGCACCACCGCGTTCGACAGGGCAGGAGCCGGAGCACCGATCAGCTGCGCGCGCATCGGACCGATCACGTCGTCGGACAACAAGAACGACGGTGCCGATGCCATGAGTGACACCAGCTCCGGATCGAGGTCCACCGTTTCCATCTGCAGTTCCCCCAGGGTTTGTTTGCTGATCAGACCAACGTGAGCACGGTTCGCGCGTCGGTGGTTCCATCGATCATCGCGGCGAAGGCTTCGGCGACGCGCTCGAGCGGCATCGTTCGGGTGACGAGCTCGTCGAGCAGCAGGCGGCCTTCGCCATAGAGCCGGGCGAGCAGCGGAATATCACGTTGCGGACTCGACGAGCCGTACCGGCACGCGAGAATCGACTTGTCCTGGTAGAGGTTCGCCATGTCGAAGCCGGCCTGAGCGCCACCTCCGGGAAAGCCGACGATGACCGCTTGCCCACCGGGCGCGAGCAGATCGACCGCAAGCGACACCAGCGGTGCGGCACCGATGCACACGATCACGTGGTCGGCTCCACCGTGCAACAGGTCGCGCACGTCGGATCGCAACGAATCGGTCGCGTGCACGAAGTCGGTCGCGCCGAACACGCGGGCGATCGCCGATTTCGCCGGGTTCGTGTCGACCGCGACGATCCGCGAGGCGCCACTGATGCGCGCGGCCTGCACCGCGTTCAACCCGACCCCGCCCACGCCGATCACCACGACAGAATCGCCGACCTGTACCCGCGCCCGGTTGAAGACCGCGCCCGTGCCCGTGATGACGCCACAGCCGAGCAGCGCGGCGATCGGCATCGCAAGGTCGGCGCCGATGCGGACCACTTGGCCTGCGCCCACAACCGTGCGGTCGACGAACACCGATGTGTTGGCGAACTGATGGGCCTGACGTCCGCCGACAGTGAAGGGTGCGTCGATCACGCCGAGACTCTCGCGACAGCGAGTGGGCAAGCCGGACGCGCACGCCGCGCAATGACCGCACGCCCGAAGCGTGTGGAGCACCACCGCGTCGCCCACCGCGACCGTCGTCACACCTGGGCCCAGCGCTTCGACGATGCCTGCTCCTTCGTGGCCCAGCACCACCGGCCGCGGATACGCGGTTGCGCCGGACAACACCTTGCTGTCGCTGTGGCACACCCCTGCCGCGTGGATGCGTACCGTGACCTCACCGGCCCGCGGGGCGCGGACCTCGATGTCGTCGCGCACCGCGAGGCCGTGCTCGTCGAAGATCACCCCGCGCATCGGTCGCCTCGCCCGCGTGAGATTCGGTGATGCTCGACCATCGTGTCAGTACTTCGCCGACCATCCGGTGTCGGCACCCGCTGCCGCTTCAGCGGCCACATCGCTGCCCGGTCGGCCGCCCTGAACGCCCCACGAGTCGGGCGCGATGTCGAAGTACACGATCTTGGTGTCCTTCGGGTCGACGCCCACTGTCGCCAGGTTCTTCACCATCGACGCGTAGAGATCACGCTTTACGTCGAGTGAACGCGGGTAACCGGTGACTTCGATCAGCACGTAGCTCGCGCGATCGTCGCTGTCGGGCAGCAAGATGTTGTCGGGCCCGAACTCCAGGAGCCGGACCTGACGATCCCACTCGGGGATACCCGCCCCCTCGACGAGGCCCTGGTGCACGGCCTCCATCAGAGCACGCTTCTCGTGACCCGTGCGCCCCGCTGTCGCATAGACCTTGATGTACGGCATGTGCCTCCCCCTCGCGCTGATACTCCGGGGGAGACACTACAAGCCGCGCTGTCCTCCACGCCCGAGCGCTCGGAGGGCCCGATCCCGTCGTCGAAACTCGGCCGGTGAGCGCGGGCGCGTCGCTCAGCTGATATCGACCTTGCAGGATGTCTTCGCGGTAGCGATGAGCGTCGCGATTGCTGCGTCGTCGGCAGTCTTGTGGTCGGCTAGCATTTTCGTCTCGTCCGCGCCGCCCTTGGGGTCAGCAGCCATCATGCTCTCGAGGGTTGACTGGAGCGTGAAGCGGGCGGCGACCGTCTCGATCGCGACCCTCAGACCGCTCGGCGCGCTGGCCTTCAGGGCGGTGATCTTGGCCGCCAGAGCCTCGAAATCCTTCTTCGAGTCAGCCGGCTTCATCGCCATCGCATCGGCGGTGCCTTTGGAGAGGCTGCCGATTGTCTTGACGTTGTTGCAGAAGGCCGCTGATCCGGTCGAGCTCGGAGTGTTCGAGCTTCCTCCGCACGCGGCAAGCAGGGTCATCGAACAAAAGGCGGCAGCGACGAGTTTCTTCATGGGTTGTGTGCTCCATCGAGTTGTGGTCAGGTGACGGCAGTATCCGATGGCGGCCGCTCGGCCACGCTCCCCGAGCCGGTGAGTTTCGCAAGTGTTTCGCGTCGCTTCGGCAGGCTCAGCGTGAACTGGCAACCGTGCCCGCGATTCGCGACCGCAATCGACCCGTCATGCAGGTCGAGCAGGCCGCGTGCGATGGTCAGCCCCAATCCGCCGCCTCGCACGTCCCTCGACCGCGCAACGTCCCCGCGGAACGCGAGATCGAACACGCGCGGAAGATCCTCGTCGGGAATGCCGCCACATTCGTCGAGCACGTCGATGCACAACATCTCACCCCGCGTGGCGAGCGAAAGCGATACCTTGCCGCCGTCGGGCGTGTGGCGAATCGCGTTGTCCAACACGTTGAACAACGCTCGACGCAGGTGCGAACCGGGGACCAACGTGTCGACATCGCGCGCAAGCTCCGCGGAGAACTCGATGCGACGCGACCGGGTCGCTTCGGTCACTGTCTGCACGGCGTCGTCGATCAGTTGTGCGAGCGGCTCCATCGTGTCGTCCGCGCTCGACGCGCCTGCGGTGAGACGGCTCAGCTCGAAAAGGTCGTCGACGAGCTCGCCGAGGCGTTCGGCTTCCATGCGGATCGCGCGGTGGTAGCGGTCGATTGTGACCTGGTCGTCGACGACCGCGTCCTCCAAGGCTTCGGCCATCGCGCGGATCGCAGCGATCGGACTTCGCAGGTCGTGCGACACCCATGCCACCAGCTCACGTCGCGACGCGTCGAGCATCGCCTCGCGGAGACGGCTCTGGTCGAGCCGCTCGGAGACGAGGTGCAGCTCGGTCGCGAGCCGTTGCATCTCCTGTGTCTCGGCAGATGCGTGGGACGCGGCGACCGTTGCGGCGGGTTCGACCAGCCTTCGAGCAATGCGAACGAGGTTCTCCGCATCGCGTTCGAACACGCCACTCAAACGCGTCGCAGCGCCGATCGCGACCGCGCAGCTCGCGGTCAGCACGACGGACAACACCGCAAGGTCATGCTTCGCGATGAACATCCACCGGGCGGCTGCGAGAACCCCCGCCGCGGTTGTCGCGGTCGCGACCAACGCGATGACCAGCACCTGCGTTTGCACACGACGTCCGCGCACCAGTCGCGATGCAAGATCGCCGAGTGCTGCGGCGCCGAGCGAACCGAACACGGCCATTGAAACCACGATCACGATGTCGTCGGCAGCCGTGCCATACGAACGGGCCAGGGCGGCGGACGCGCCGAGCCCCACGACGACCGTGACCGCAACTCGTGATCGGCTGCTCACCGCGGCACCATCGCCGCCGCGTCGAAGCGGTAGCCGATGCCTCGCACGGTGCAGATCAGCTTCGGGTTCGCGGGATCGGTCTCGACCTTTTCGCGGAGCCGCCGCACGTGCACGGTCACAGTCGCGGTGTCGCCGACCGAGAAGCCCCACACCTGAAGCAGCAACTCTTCTCGCGCGAATGCGCGACCGGGGTTCGCGATCAGGTACGCGAGCAACTCGAACTCCTTCGCCGTCAACATCAACGGCCGACCATCCCTGGTTGCCTGATACGCGAGCAGATCGACCTCGAGTGAACCCGCGCGCAACGTCGAACCCGGTGGCACAGCGAGGGTTCCACCGGACGCACGTCGCAGGACAGCCTTCACCCGGGCGGTGAGCTCGCGGGGCGAAAACGGCTTACCGACATAGTCGTCCGCGCCCAACTCGAGCCCGGCCACGCGGTCCTCTTCGCTGCCGCGTGCGGTCAGCATCACCACCGGGATCGGTGCGACCCGTCGCAGACGTCGGAACAACTCGAGCCCCGGCAAGGCGGGCAACATCAGATCGAGCACCACCAGGTCGGGCAGCCAGTCGAGCGCGCGCGCGAGCCCGTCCTGACCGTTCGTGCAGACCTCGACCTCGAATCCCTCGCGGGACAAGTAGCGGGCGACGACATCGGCGAGCAGCGCGTCGTCATCGACCACCAGGATTCGGTTGGTCGACTTCGGTTCACGACGACCGGCGACTTCGACGCTCATGCAGGACACCTATCAGGCATGACTCGATGAACGAACCAGAAGCGACAAGAGTTTCCGGGCGCGTAAGAAACTTTCGGCCGCGTCGGTCACACGATCCACGCGACATCGAGCACTGGCTGAAGTTCTGGGCCGTGGGTCGGCTAGCCTTCGAGTTCTGGTGTGCCGGGAAGTCTGGTCGGCGATGTGATTCTCGCCGCCCCGGAGGCCCCCACGTGCGTCATGCCCCTGCCCGCGCTGCGGGTCGCCGACCCGGCGATCGGGGACCGGTCCCGCTGCGCCCTCTCGCCGATTTCCTCGCCAAGGAAACCGCGTCCGCGGTGTTGCTACTCGGTGCCGCGATCATCGCGCTCATCTGGGCCAACTCACCATGGGGCGGCGCCTACCGATCGCTGTGGACTTCTGAGCTTGGCGCAACCCTTGCGGGTCACACACTGTCGATGGACCTTCGGCACTGGGTCAGCGACGGGCTCATGGCGCTGTTCTTCGTGGTCGTCGGCCTCGAGATAAAGCGCGAGCTCGTCGATGGCGAGTTGCGAGATCGCCGCCGCGCCGCGCTCCCTGCCATTGCCGCGCTGGGCGGAATGGTGGCGCCCGCGACAGTCTTCGCGCTCATCAACCTGGGTGGCTCCGGTCTTCGCGGCTGGGCCGTACCCATGGCGACCGACATTGCGATGGCCATCGCAGTCGTCACCGTGCTCGGCTCGCGGGTCACACCCGCGATGAAGGTCTTCCTCTTGGCGCTCGCGATCGTCGACGACATCGGCGCAATCATGGTGATCACCGTGTTCTACAGCGACGACACCAACCTATGGTTCCTCGGCGGCGCCGTGGCCGTCGTCGCAGCGGTCGTGACGCTGCGCAGGCTCGGCGTCCGCAGCATCGGCACCTACGTCATCGGCGGCCTCGCGCTGTGGCTGATGCTCCACGAGGCCGGTATCCACGCGGCCATCGCCGGTGTCGTCATGGGGCTGCTGTGCCCAGCACGGCCGCATTCGCCCCGCGAGTACTTCGACGTCGACGAGGCAGACGAACTCGCCGAAATGTCGAGCGCCGCCGCAGCGCGACGTACCGTGGCTCTGGCACGTGGTTCGGTTTCGGTGATCGACTGGTTGGAACACCAACTGCATCCCTGGACCAGCTTTGTCATCCTGCCCCTGTTCGCACTCGCCAACTCCGGCGTGCAACTGAGCCCGAGGTCCTTCGCCGATGCCATGGGCTCGAAGGTGACCCTCGGCGTGATCGCCGGCCTTGTGGTCGGAAAGACCGTGGGGATCAGCGCTACCGTCTGGCTCGCGGTGCGGCTCCGTGTCGGCCTTCTCCCGCCCGGGGCAACGCTGCGACATGTGGTCGGTCTCGCCTGTGTCGCCGGCGTCGGCTTCACGGTCGCCATCCTGCTGGCTTCGTTGGCGTTCGACGATCCGGTCGTACGCGATCAAGCCGTCCTCGGGGTTCTCGTCGGCAGTCTGGCCGCAGCTCTCGGCGGTATCGCACTGCTGTGGAGCCCACGCACCGAGACGTCCGAATCGACCCTCCCGATCGAACGCGCCGACTCACCTCGATCTCATTGAGCTGCCAACTCGCCGCGAACGGGAAGGGTTCAGCCGCGAATTGGGTTCTCATCTCTCGTGGTACAGCAACGAGCGGAGAACGAGCCGGCCGGGATCATCGTGTACTGGCGGCCCGGGTGTGGTTTCTGCACCAGCCTCCGACGTCAACTCGACAAGCACCAGGTCGCATACCGGCTCATCAACATCTGGGACGATCCCGCAGGCGCGGCCTACGTCCGGTCGGTCGCCCGCGGGAACGAGACGGTGCCCACCGTCTCGGTGGGCACCGTTGCAATGGTGAACCCGACGGTGCAAGAGGTGCTTGCCGCGGCATCGCAAAGCGCACCAGAATCCGTGCCGAATGGCTACGAGGTTCCTGAGCTGCGCGGGCTCTCGCGGTGGATCACCCAGGCCCTCGGCGGCTGAGCCACGACGCCCCGCTCACCGCGCGTAGTTCGATGCCCCCCACCAGTCGATGACCACCACGGGCTGGTCGCCGACGACCCAGGCGTCGTGGCCGTGCGGCAGAGCCACGACGTCACCAGGGTGCGCCTCGAGCTCGGTGCCGTCGGCCATGCGGACGCCGAGGACACCGGCGGCGTGGAACTGGAAGTGCGGGGCCTCGCACAGCTCGGTACCGGCGATGGGCTTGACGTGGTCCGACCACCGCCAACCGGGCTCGAGGGTCAGGCGGCCGATCTCGGAGCCCCCGATCTGGACGAGGTCGACCTTCCCGAAGGGGAAGTGGCGGGTTTCGTCCGGGTTGTCGAACTGGCGCTGTTCGGCGATGGTCATGTGTGGTCTCCTTGACGTGGGAGGGACAGGGGATTCACCCCTGGGCCGATCATGTCGATCGCGCATTGCAGCGCGCATGCAATGCCCAACCGATCCACTGCAACCGCGCTGCAAACGAAGGAGAACAGCGTGAGCGTCACCCACCGATCGCCGGAGGCCACAATGTCCGCACTCGACGCCCTCTCGCGGAAGTTGAAGCTGCGATCATGACCGGAGCCAGGCACGAGAACCTCGTCGCGGCATCGGTCGACGAACTGCTGACCCTCGGCGCACGGCGCGAGCCGATGTCCCATACCGACTCGAAATCGGGGGCCCGATTCGAGCGGGTCGAGATGGGCGGGCGGCGGTACGTCCTGAAGCACTACGACCTCCGTGACGACTGGACGATGCGCGCGGTCGGCGACTTGGGCTGCGCCACGCTCCGGCTGTGGACCGCGGGTCTGCTCGACCGACTGCCCTCGTGCTTTCGTCAGCCGATCGTGGCTGTGGCTTCGGACCCGTCGGTATGGCCGGCGGGATACGCGACATCCGTGCTCATGGACGACATCGCCGAGTTCCTCGTCGCGCCGGGCGACGATCCCATCCCCGTCGCGCAGCACCTCGGGTTCATCGATCACATGGCCGCGCTGCACGCATGCTTCTGGCAAGCCGGTCCCGAGATCGACATCATCCCGCCGGAGAACCGGTTCCTCGAGCTGTCGCCCTGGCTCGCCGTCGCGGAGTCCGAGCTCGGTTCCGACCACCCGGTGCCGCGGCTCGTGGGCGAGGGTTGGCAGCTCCTCGCGTCGGTGGCTCCCGACCTCGCGGCCATCGTCGTGCCCCTCGCGTGGAACCCCGGGCCGATCGTGACCGCGCTGGCGACCACTCCGTCGACGCTCGTGCACGGCAACTGGAAGTTGGGCAACCTCGGCACCGATGACGAAGGCCGCACCGTCCTCATCGACTGGGAGAACCCGGGACGAGGCTCCGGGTGCGCCGAGCTGGCGTGGTACCTCGCCATCAACGCGGCCCGGTTGCCGTGCAGCCGAGAGGACACCATCGCCGCGTACCGCAGCGGCCTCGAGACGCGGGGCATCGCAACCGCGCCCTGGTGGGACCGCCAACTCGCGCTCGGGCTGCTCGGTGGCATCGTCTGGTTCGGCTGGGAGAAGGCATTCGCCGGCTGGGGCGAGGAGCTCGAATGGTGGGCCGCGCGCGCGGCCGACGCCGTGGAGTACCTCGCATGAACGCCGTCGCCGCCGAGTTCCGCCGCGAGGTCGGTGCTGCGTACGAAGCCGCCGCATCGTCGTGGGCCCTCGGCGCGGCAGTGATCTACGCGCACTTGGCCGAAGCGCTCGTGGACAACGTACCGCCTCTCGGTGCGGGCCCTGTGCTCGATCTGTGCGCGGGCGCCGGCGCGGCATCGGTACCGCTCGTGCGCCGCGGGCGGGCGGTGATCGCGCTCGACCTCGCCCCGGCCATGCTGGCTGTCGATCGGGCTCGGCGCCCGCCGGCGATCGCGGCGGACGCGCTCGCGTTGCCGCTGCGATCACGGTCCTTCGCCGCAGTCGTCGTGGCGTGCGGGCTAAACCACGCCACCGACCCGGTCGCGTTCCTCGCCGAAGCGGGGCGCGTCACGCGGGCTGACGGATTCGTCGCGACTTCGACGTTCGCCGCAGGTTGGACACACCCCGCCAAGTCGGCGGTCGATGAAGCACTGGTTCCCTTCGGGTTCC
>JANMVY010000450.1:0-5010 GCA_031393535.1 Actinomycetes bacterium
TCCGACCGTATCTGGCAGACGGTTCGCCCCAAGCCCGAAGCCCAAGCCGAGGTGTTCACTGCCGCTGACGAGACCCCCATCTCGCTCGACGACTGAGGCTGCCGTGTCCCACCCCCGGCGTGCCGCTCGGTGCGGTGCGCCGGGTGCGCGGGCCCGGGGGCGGGCGGGCGGCGGCGGCCTGCTCATGCACCCTCGAAGTGTGCCGAGCGAGCGTGGCGACGGCCTAACCTGACACCGATGGCCGGCACGTACGTGATTCGCACCTATGGGTGCCAAATGAACGAGCACGACTCCGAGCGCATCGCGGGTCTGCTCGAGGCCGACGGGATGACGCCGGCTGTCGGTTTCGCCGAAGCCGATGTGATCGTGCTCAACACGTGTTGCATCCGCGAGAACGCGGACAACAAGTTGTACGGCCAGCTCGGTCACCTCAAAGCATTGAAAGCATCCCGCCCCGGGTTGCAGATCGCCGTCGCAGGTTGCCTGGCCCAAAAAGACCGTGACTCGATCGTCGAGCGGGCCGGGCACGTCGATGTCGTGTTCGGCACCCACAACGTGCATCGTGCCGTCGAGTTGTTGCACCACGCGAAGTCGCACGGTCCGATCGTCGAAATTCTCGAAGCGACGGCGCGCGACGACGCCGACGCGTTCCCGTCCGCCTTGCCGGTTCGCCGCGACGTCGGGCATGCGGCGTGGGTGACCATCCAGATCGGTTGCGACAACAGCTGCGCGTTCTGCATCGTGCCCTCGGTGCGGGGCGCGGAGATCAGCCGATCATTCGACGACCTGGTGGCCGAGGTCGAACAGTTGGCCCGCGACGGTGTCGCCGAGATCACCCTGCTCGGTCAGAACGTCAACAGCTATGGCCGCGACCTAACCAAGCGCCGTCCGCTCTTCGCCGAGTTGTTGCGCGCGGTCGGCGCAGTCGACGGCATTCGACGGGTGCGCTTCACCTCACCGCATCCGAAAGACCTCCGACCCGACACCATCGCGGCCATGGCCGAGGTGTCGACCGTGTGCGAGCACCTCCACCTGCCTCTGCAGTCCGGCAGCGATCGGGTGTTGGCCGCGATGCATCGGGGGTACACGGCCGACCGCTACCTGGAAAAGCTTGCTGCGGCACGTGCCGCCGTGCGCGATCTTGCCGTGTCGACCGACATCATCGTCGGCTTTCCGGGTGAGACCGATGCCGAATTCGACGCCACCCTCGCAGTGGCCGCCGAAGCCGAGTACGACAGCGCATTCACCTTCATTTTTTCGGCCCGCGGAGGCACCGAGGCGGCGAGCATGATCGACCGCTTCGTACCCCACGAAGTCGCGGTCGAGCGGTTCGAGCGTTTGCGTGCCGTGATCGAACGTTCAGCGCGTCGCAAGCACGCGGCACGCGTCGGGCGGGTCGACGAGGTCATTGTCGAAGGACCGTCCAAACGCGATCCGTCGGTGCTCACCGGGCGAACCCGCCAAAACAAGCTGGTGCATTTCGCGAGCGAGCGACCGCTTCGCGTCGGCACCTTCGCCGACGTGCGAGTTACCGAAGGTGCGTCGCACTACTTGTACGGCGAGCTCGTCGCCGTCACCGCGAGCCCGCGGCACAAGACCCGTATTCCGGTCGCCACCAGCTGAGCTGATGACCGCAACGACGATCCCCGAGGATCTCCCCGAACCGATCCGCGAGGCGATCGGCTCCGCATCGATCGACGAGGTTCGCACCAGCCGGCGCGGTCTCGTCACCTATGACCTCACGGTGCGCGACGGTTGGCCGGTGCGCACGCTGAAGCTCGCCCCGCCCAACGACCCGTTCGCGGTGCTGTCCGAAGTCGATCGACTCGAGTGGATCGACCGTCGGCTGCCCTGCCCCAAAGTCTTGGCGTCGGCGCAACTTCCCGCGGGTGGGCACGCCGTCGTGCTCTCGCTCCCGCCGGGCACTCGGGCGAGCACTGCGGAGCACGTCACCCGAGCACAACGAACGGTCGAGTACCTGGCGCAGGCCTTGCGGTTCGTCCACGAGATCCCGATCGACAACTGCCCGTTCTCGTCGCGGCTCGAACTGCGACTGCGCAGCATCACGCGGCGCATCAACATCGACCACTATGACGCAGCCGCCTTCACCCCGCCATACAACCGCTACCACGTGGCTCGCCTCTACGAGATCTTGCAGGAGACCCGCCCGGCGGAGGACGACGAGGTCTTCACCCACGGCTCGTTCGGGCTCGACGCGGCGTTGCTCGACCAGAGTGGCGTCAGCGGCGTGGTCGACTGGGGGCTGGCCGGCGTCGCCGATCGGTACGTCGACCTTGCGGCCGCGGTCCGCTCGATCGCCGGCACGCTCGGGCCCGAGCAGATCCCGCTGTTCTTTCGCCGCTATGGGCTCGAGCATCCCGACCCGCGCAAGCTCGATTTCTACGCGTTGCTCGCCGAGTTCGAGTGACATCACGGTCGCCCCTGACGCCGGTCGCACTCGTCGGTGCCACTGCGTCAGGCAAGTCGTCGCTCGCCCTGGCCCTCGCACGCCGCCGGCCTGAGGTCGAGATCATCACGGTCGACGCGATGCAGGTCTATCGCGGCATGGACATCGGCACCGCGAAGCCCACCCACGCTGAGCAGGCCGAGATTCGTCACCATCTGATCGATGTGGCCGATCCGGGTGAGGAGTACGCGGTGGCGCGATGGCAGCGCGACGCCCGAGCCGCGCTGGCCGACATAGCGGCGCGTGGCAAGCGAGCCATTTTCGTGGGCGGAACTGGGCTGTACCTCCGCTCGGTGGTCGACGATTTCGACATCCCCGGTCAATATCTCGAGGCGCGCGCCGCGCTCGAGGGTGAGCCCGACACTGCGGCGCTTCACGCTCGCCTGCATGGCCTCGACCCTCTGGCCGCGTCGCGCATGGAGCCCACCAATCGGCGCCGCGTCGTGCGGGCGCTCGAGGTCACTCTCGGATCGGGTCGCCGGTTCTCGTCGTACGGTCCGGGGCTCGAGGCCTACGACGCAACTCCGGCGGTGCATCAGGTCGCGCTGCGGCTCGCCCGGCCGGTGCTCGACGCGCGGATCGACGCACGGTACGAGGTGCAAATGGATGCGGGCTTCCTCGCCGAGGTGCGCCGGCTCGTGGCGCGACCGGTTGGTCTTTCGCCCAGCGCGGGCCAAGCACTCGGCTACAAGGAGCTTGCGGCGCACCTGCGAAGTGAGTGCTCGCTCGCTGACGCGTTGGCTCTCGCTCGCCAGCGCACCCGCCGTTTTGCTCGCCGTCAGGAGCGGTGGTTTCGACGCGACCCGCGTGTGGTGTGGTTCGACGTCGTCGACAACTCGATGGAGGTTCTCGACGCTTTGCTGGGAGAATGGGACAAATGCGTCTGACGAAGCACCACGGACTCGGCAACGACTTCCTCATCACGTTCGCATCGAACGTGCCGGCCGACGCGCCTGCTCTCGCTCGCCGGTTGTGTCATCGTCACCGTGGCATAGGAGCCGATGGTCTGATCGTGCTCACCATGTCACCGCGTGCCGGCATCGACGCCGTCATGACGCTGTTCAACGCCGACGGCAGCCCGGCCGAGGTGAGCGGCAACGGCCTTCGGTGCGTCGCGCAGGCGATCTTGCGCACGCGCGGCGTTGTCGCTGCGGAGCTCGTCGTCGAGACCCTGGCGGGTAAACCTCGCGGCACGTACCGGTGCGACCCTGAACGAGGTGCTCGTGCGAGTCGACCTTGGCGCCGTGGGCGCGGGGCCCTCGCTGGTGCGCGAGCCGGTGGCTCCCACGGTCGTGCCGCGACGCGCCGCGACGTTCGACATCGGCAACCCGCACCTGGTGGTGCTCGTCGACGATCCGGCGACGGTCGACGTCGAGCGGGCCGGCCGGCTCCTCGAGCGCGACTATCCCGCGGGCATCAACGTCCATTTCGTCGCACCGACACCCGACGGCGCGCTCTGCCTACGCGTGTGGGAGCGCGGTGCCGGTATCACCGAAGCGTGCGGTAGTGGTGCTGCGGTCGCGGCGTACGCCGCGCACCAATGGGGAGTCACCGCCGATCACGTCACGGTGCACATGCCCGGCGGGTCGGCCGAGGTGATCGTGGGGGAGCGGCTGACGCTCATCGGCCCATCCGTTTTCGTGGGTGATGTCGAGATCCCTGATGCCTGAACGACCGACCGCCGACGACGCGGCCACCGACGACGCGGCCACCGACGACGCGGCCACCGACGACGCGGCCACCGACGACGCGGCTGACCCGTGGTTCGACGACGCGTCTGACGACGCAGCCGACGAGGTGTTCGTCGAGCAGCCGAAAGAATCACATCGCGGCGCGTTCGGTGACTTCGGCGGTGATGCGCGCGGTGGCCTCATCGAACGCAACTTCCGCGAGCGCATCGTGCTCGTCGGGGTCACCACGCCACCGCTCACCGACGATGACACCGATGCCTCGCTCGACGAGTTGGCTCTGCTCGTCGACACCGCCGGCGCGGACGTAGTCGGTCGGGTGCTCCAACGGCGGCAGTCCCCTGATCCGGCGACGTACATCGGCAGCGGCAAAGCCAACGAAATCCGCGACCTCTCGATCGCGCTCGACTCGGACACCGTCGTATTCGACGACGAGCTGAGCCCGGCGCAGCAGTTCAACCTCGAACGCATCTTCGGGCGTAGCGCTCTTGACCGCACGGCGGTCATCCTCGACATCTTCGCCCAGAACGCATCGAGCCTCGAGGGCAAGGCGCAAGTCGAGTTGGCGCAACTGCGGTACCGCTTGCCGCGGTTGCGCGGTCTGGGCAAGAAGCTCTCTCAGCAGGGTGGCGGCATCGGAACCCGTGGCCCGGGTGAGACCCAGCTCGAGGTCGACCGCCGCCGCATCGAGCGGCGCATCCACAAGCTCGAGGTGGACCTGCGTGATATCCGGCGCCATCGGGCCGAGCAATCGAAGGCACGCAAGCGCACCGCGAATCGCGCGGTGGCCATCGTCGGCTATACGAACGCGGGCAAGTCGACCCTGTTGAACCTGCTCACGAACGCGGACGTGCT
>JANMVY010000480.1:0-5293 GCA_031393535.1 Actinomycetes bacterium
GACGACCACCGACGCGTGCTGGCTGTGCTCTCCTACCTCGACTCGGGCAACGGGCGGGACCCAGGTCGGTAGGCCCGACCTGAAGGTGAGCCGGAGCCCCGTTACAACGGCGCCGGACCCTGGCCCGTTGAACCCTGGCCCGTTGAACCCTGGCCCCCTCGACGACATCGTGTGCGGCATGAAGCTCACGTGGTCTTCACCTGAGTCGGCGCGTGGCTCGGCAGGGCGCGGTCGACGCGGGTGGTTCATCGCCCTACGCCGAGATCGCGGTGTTGGCGTCAGCCCCGCGCCGCTGTCGCGTGGACGTCGCTCGCGGCGGTTGTCGCGTGGACGTCGCCCGCGGCGGTTGTCGCGTGGACGTCGCCCGCGGCGGGTGATTGGGGTTGGGGCCGGTACGACTTCGTGTCGGGATCGGGCGTCCGTCGGTGTCGATGAGAGACACGCGGCCACTGGTGACGCGTGCCGTCCAGCCACTGCGGTGGAGCATGCGATGGTGGTGGGCGCAAAGCAGGCACAGGTTGTCGAGCGCGGTGCGTCCGCCGACCTCCCATTCGACGCAATGATGGGTGTCGCACCAGCTGGGTGCGGCGTGGCATCCGGCGACGATGCATCTGCCGTCGCGTGCGAGGAGCGCCCTCCACTGCGCCGTCGTCGCGTAGCGTGAGCTGCGACCGATGTCGAGCACCGCACCGTTGCCGCCGAGCACGACCGGTACCAGATCGGCGGTGCAGGCGAGCCGGCGGGCTTCGGCGGCGGAGATCCGGGTTCCGTCGACGGTGGTGGCGATGCTGGCGTGGTCGAGGCGCCCGTAGAGGGTTGCCTCGTTGATGAGCACGAGCATCGTGGTGCGCGTGGCCCGCTTGGGTGACAGGTCGCCGCTCTCGCCGGGCGGGGCGGGCGAAGGGGGTAGAGCGGGCGCCTCGGGCCGGGGCGCGGCAGTCGCGGCAGCGCGTACCCCCGCGCCGCGGGTGATGAGCTCGACCATTGCGTCGGCGTAGCGCTGCGCCGGTGTGGCGTTTCGGTCGCCGCTGTGGCGCCAGAGCTCGTCGCTCATGCGGAAGATCGCGTCGCGCACGAGCGAGTAGGCGAGCGGATCGAGCAGCACCCGGATGCCGCCCATGGCGAATTCACCCTCGAAGTACGACAAGCTCCGCCGATCACGCCGTTGGTCGTCGATGGCGATGCCCTTCGCTCGATCGACAGCGTCATCCCAATCGCGTAGCCACCCTGCGAACTCGTCGGCCGACCGCGCGGCGGCCGCGGCCAATAGCTCGCGCTCGCAGGCCACCAACTCGGCCGTGTTGCGCACCCGGCCAAGCGCCGCGACGTGATCGAGGCTCACCAGGCCCGACGCGAGCGCGTTGGTGAAAAGACCAGACCGCTCGCCACCCGACGCCGCCTCGCGTCGACGGCGAACCTCGCGACCCGACGCGTGACCCGGACAGGCTCCGACCGGCGTCGGCACCGGCTTCGCTTTGGGTTGCGGGCCCGGCTCTTGGTCGGACGCGCGCTGTGCCGCTTCCTCGAACCGCTGGCGGGCACCGGCCACGCGCACGCCGACGGCGTCGAGCCACGCCCGCACCTGAGCGACCACCGCCGCAGCATCGTCGAGCTCGGGCACCGTCGAGTGCGACGGATCGAACTGGTCGAGCCACGCGACGCGCGCCGTGATCGCGTCGGCCGAGTACGCGGTTCGTGGCTCGTCGGCAGTCGAAAAGGTCATGCCGCAAGCGTACCGAACAACTGTTCGTATTACAACACCTCAGTACATTGCATGCTGATCACCAAGGCCCACAACCGACCAGCTCGACGAATCTCTCGTGGTCAGCCGAGCAGCTCGTCGATGAGTCGTTCTTCGTGAACGATCTTGCGCTCCCGCTCGAACGCGGCCTGCAGGGCGGGGTCCCACGGGGTGGCGGGCGATGATGCCGCGTCGCGCAGGAGCGTCACGTGCGCGACTTCGGCCCGGGCAACGGCGGCCAGATAGTCGGTCGCGGTCATGGCCCACGGTTCGAGCCCGATGGCGTGCAGCCGCGCGCAAATCGCCAGCCCGGCGGCATCGAAGTCGGTGTGGCATCGCACCCGCGCACCACAGGCAAGCAGTTGATCGAGCAGCACGCGCACGGCGGTCGACGGGTTGCCGTTCGTCGCGACAAACGCGCGGTCAACTTTTCGTTGCGCCGCGGCCTCGACAAGTCTCGGGTTCTCCACCACGAAGACCTCGGTGCCCGCAGCGACGGCGAGTGGATGGCGGCGCAGCGCGAACTGCGAGAGGTGCACGGGCACACCGAGCTCGTTCGCCTCGGTGACGAGACGCCCGAGACCCAGGCTCGCGTCGAGTGGTAGGCCCCACACCAGCACCGGCGCCGATGTGAGGTCGAGGTGCACACCTGCGAGCTCCCACACCTCTCGGCGGGGCGAGGTCTCGTGGCGACGGGCGAGCGCGCGGCTCACGGCGGCTTCGAGGCGGGTGCCGGTGTCGAGCGCGTGCGAGTCGCCGAACAGATCGGCGGCGAGCTCGACGCGACTGAGCGCCGGGGCATGGTCGCGTGTGCGATCGAGGCGATCGAGCACGCGGCGCACGTCGCGGACGAACTGCGTCGCGGTCTGCTCGTCGAGCCCCCGCAGCGCGCCCGTGCGAATGACCGTGTTGATCCACTCGTCGCGCCAGGTCTCTGTCCACTGCGCGGCCTCATCGCGCGCCGCGGCACGCGCATCGTGTGAGGCTCGGCCTTCGGCACGTCGACGTGCTGCTGTGTCCGACGGCGCATGCCCGAGCGCGGAGAGTGCCTCGCCCAACGTCGGCGCGACGTCGAGGCGGTGCAACGCATCTTCGAGGGCGCGCAGGTTGATGGTCTTGCCGAGGCGTCGATCGAGGAGGGTCTCGAGTGTGAGCCGTGCCGGTGTCGTGAGCACCGGCACGGGGAGGCGCCCGGCCACGTCGCCGTCGGTGCGTTCCACGCGTTCGCGTACGCGGGCCCAGAACGCGTCGAGATCGGGGGCGCGAAGCGACGGGCGATCGGTCACCACAGCGAGTCCTGGGTCACCGGGGCCTCGATGGGCTCGGCTTCGACAGCGCGGAAGCGTGCCGCCGCGGGAAGGATGCGAACGGTCTCCGACTCGTGTTCGACGATCGCGAGGCGAACGTCGACGAGCAGGTCGATCACCAGCCGCGCGAGTCGTTCGGGTGCGCCGACGAGGTCGCTCGACCAGCCCCGCGCGTAGCGAGTCGCCAGGTCGGCGATGATCGTCGAGACTGTGTCCATCGGTATCGTGTGCATCGGCACGGTCGCGTCGCCATCGACTACGTGTGCGAGCGCGTCGAGCAGCAACAGTGCCGCGTGACCGACCGTGCCGGTCGTGGGGAAGCGGCGTTCCGCGAGGGTGCCGCCCGGATCGATCGTGGCAACGCCCTCGGCGCGCGATTCGAGCAACAGTCCGAACATCTCGCCGAGCACGCGCTCCTCCTCACCGATGCGCCGGCGCAGCTCGCTCCACTCGTCGTCGTCGAGGTCGCTTCGGTAGAGCACCGGTGTCTCCGCGAGTCGCCCGCGCATCCACTGCCGCGACGACGCGCGTCGCTCGGCACGTTCGAGCAGTTCGCCGGCATCGGCCACCCCAACGAGCGTGGGCATCGGAAGCAGGGCGATCCGATCGGGCCGCATCTTGAGCACGGCGTCGGCGGTGTCGTCGGATGCGTACGCGTCGACACGTTCGTGCATCTCGGTCGCGAAACCGTGGTCGATCATCCATCGCAGCACGGCGACGAGCGCGCGGCGTTCCGCCGGTTCGTGGGTGAGCGTGATCTCTGCTTCGGCGGCCGCAGATCGAACCCCGTCGACGAGATCGCGCAGGCTGATCACGGCCGGGCCGGCCGCCGTGGACGCGAGCACGAGGGTGAGCAGCACATATTCGCGGTGGTGAAACGCTCGGCCGCTCGTGGTGCGCAAGGGGCGGTGCTCCACGAGGACACCGGCCTTGTAGAGGCGTGCGGTGTCGGCGTCGACGTGCAGGCGATAACCGAGTCGTTGGGTGAACCAGCGGTCGAGATCGGCTTCGTGACGCCGGACGAGGCGGAAGACATCGGGGTCGTGCTCGGCGCAGGTGAAGGGACGCTGCAGCAGGTGACGTGCCGCGAGTTGGCGTTCGTTCGCGGCGTGTGGGTCAGCGGCCATGGTGGGCACCGCTCACCGTGGCGGCGGGTTCGTCGTCGATCGGCCCGACGACCACGCGGAGGTCGCACAGCCGCAGCGTGCCGATGACGCTGCGCACGAGCGTGTCGACTCCCGGCCGCCGTTCGACGGTGCAGCGGAGACGACCGTCGATCACCTCGCGGGCGCGATCGCGCACGCCGAGCTGGTGCAACGCGCGGCCGGTGAGTGCTTGCAGGCGGCGAAGGGCGGCATCGCTCAGGACGCCGTGCGCGAAGGTTCCCGCGACGAGCAGCTCATCGTCCACGTGGCGGGCCGCGGCGAGCTCCTGCTCGCGCTGCATGCGAAGCGCTCGCATCTCGACCGAGCGATCGCGCATCGGCGTGGCCCGACCCCGATTGGTGGTGTCGCCCCGTTCGCGCAACGCGACGGGAACTGCCGCGACCGGCGCGTCCGCCCATGGTGTCGCGGTGCTCACCGGATCGGTCGCGTCTTCGGCGGGTACGCCCCAGTGGTTGGAGGCATGCAGACCGAACGCGGCCACGGCGAGCCGTGCACAGTCGTCGGGCGCCGCGGTTGCGAAGAACCGCGCGAGGCGCAAGAAGTCGGCGCGTCGCGACGACGCGGCGACGCCCACGCGCGAGAGACGGGCCAGGTTCATGGTGAGCGTGCGGATCGCGGACACGGCTTCGCGTCCGAGCTGCTCGATGCGCGAGTTCCGCCCACCGCGGCGCACGAACCAGCCGGCGAGGTGATCCCAGTCGGCCATGGTGGTGCCAGGGAGCCGAGCGACGCTCACCGAGCCCGCGAGGCCCGCATCCTCGACGCGTGCTGCGAGCCCGCGGTTGGCGCGTTCGACGATCGTGGCGATGCGCGGTTCGAGCGCGACGAGCAGACGGCCGATCGGGCGGGCCGTGCGTTCGATCTCGTCGAGACGCTCGGCGACGTATCCCACGAGGACCTCGGCGAAAAACGTGAACTCGTCGAGGGTGAGGTCGTAACGGCTCTGCCACTGGTTGATCGCGGCGAAGAACTGGCTGATCTCGCTCGTGAACGCGTCGTGCGGATCGAACACCGCGCGCACCTGATCGGTGAGCACCGTGGGGTCGGTGTGTGCCGGGTCGGTGGCGTCGAGCACGCGC
>JANMVY010000544.1:0-7812 GCA_031393535.1 Actinomycetes bacterium
CAGCAACTCGAAGCGCACGGCCCCGGGCAGCGACAGCGACACCCGGTCGGCGATGCCCGCGTACCGGGTGGCGATGGTGGACGCGACCTGCTCGGGGGTACCGCGCAGGGCAAGTGTGTCGACCATCTCATCGGTGATCTGTGACGCCATCTCGGCCCAACGCCCTTCCTTCGACAGCCGGTTGAGTTCAGGCTGGAGCTCGCCCCAGCCGTGCACGTCGAGGGTGACGCGATACGAAGGCGTAGATGCGTAGAACGCGAGATTTGTCCTCGCCGCGAGCAGCGCGGCGTCGTGCTCGCGTTGGTCGTGAGCGTCGAAGAGGCATGCGATCGCGCTCACGTTGAGGGTGAAGTCGGCCCGGGTGCGACCAGACTTCGCCAGCCCCGCTTCAACGCGCGGCAGGGTTTGGGTGCGCAGCAGCGCCTCACTGTTGAACGGGTGCACGATCACCCCATCGGCGACTTGCGCGGCGGCCGAGGTCATAAGCGGGCCGAGTGCGCCCATCCAGATTGGCGGCGGCGCGACGGATCCGTCAGCCGAGAGCGGCGCGGGGAGGAACGTCGGCGTCATGAGCGTGAAGGTGTAGTAATCGCCACGGAAGTCGAGCCGAGCGCGTTCGTGGAAGCACGCGAAGATCGCCTTGGTCGCGGCCACGTACTCGCGCATCTGCGCGACAGGCTTGTGCCACACGGCGCTATAGCGCTTCTCGATGTGCGGTCGGATTTGGCTGCCGAGCCCGAGCGCGAATCGGCCGCGGGTGAGACGTTGGAGATCCCACGACTGATAGGCGATGTGCATCGGCGATCGCGGGAACGCGATGGCGACGTTCGGGTACAGGTCGAGCGCGACACCGCTCTGCGCCACTGCGAACAACGGGAAGAATACATCGCGATTGGCTTCGAGGGTGAAGACCCCCGCGAAACCGGCGTGAGCGCACTTCTCGGCATGCACCGCGAGGTCGGGGAAGTCAGCGTGGAGCGCAACATCGATCTTCATCGGAGCCATCCTCGCACGGCAGACCTGGTGCGAGGGTCAGATGACTCATTGAGCGCGACGACCCGCGCCTTCTACGTTCAGGTGCATGGCGTTGCGGTGGTCGCGAGCAGCCCCCGGGTTCTTGCTCACGCTCGCTTTGCTCGGTGTGGTTCGTGCGCAGGGTTCGGGGTCGCGCGACCACACCGGGCAGACGCCATACGTTGCGGTGCTCGGCGCGGTCGAGAGTCGCGAGCCGTCGGCCGGAGTCCCGGTCGGTGTCGCGTTTGCAGCCGATGACGGCGAGCTGGTCGCAGGCACCCTCGATCACATCTCGTATCCGTGGCACGAGCGACTCCCGCACTGGGAGCTTGCGTTCCTGCCACGACAGGAAGGCTTGCGCGGGCTCACATTGCCGGCGCAGAAGCGCATCGAAATCTATGTGCGTGACACCGACACAGCGGAGACGCTCGCGCGTGTTGTGGCCCACGAGCTCGGTCACGCGGTCGACGTGCAGCGGAACGACTCACGCGACCGTGACCGATGGCGTGTCGCCCGTGGCGCAGGCCCGGCGGTGCCTTGGTGGCCGGGCGACTCCGAACGCGATTTCGCCACACTTGCGGGTGATTTCGCCGAGGCCTTCGCAACGTGGCAGACCGGCGCGGCGAGCCGGTCGACGGTCGGTGGCCCGTTGACGCCCGAGCAGCTCGCCGTGCTCGCCGCGCTCGCGTCGTGACGACGCGCGAAGCTGCGGCGGTGCATCCGGTGACCATCGAGGGACAACGGCTCGTGCTGCGCGAGCTTGCCGACGCGGACGCACCCGCGGTGCACTGCTGGACAGGCGACCACGAAGTCGTCGCGTTCGTTCCACTGGGCCCGCTCGATCACGCCGGCACCGTCAACTACGTCGCACAGATCGTCACCGAAGCGCAACGCATCCCGCGTCTCGGCTATACGTTCGTGATCGAGCGCCGCGGCGATCATCTGGCACTCGGCACCGTGAGCGTCGCGGTCGACAGCTTCGAGCATCGTCGGGCCGAGATCGGGTACATCCTGCGCCGCGACGCGTGGGGGCAGGGCTTCGCGACCGAAGCCGCAATGCTCGTCCGAGACTTCGCGTTCGACCACATGGGTGTGCACCGATTGTGGGCGGTGTGCGACCCGGAGAACCCGGCCTCGGCTGCGGTGTTGCGCAAGATCGGGATGCGTCGCGAGGGGATCTTGCGCGACGACCTCGTGGTACGTGGCGTGCGACGTGATTCGGTGCTGCACGCGATGGTGGTCACCGACCGTGGCACCGACCTCGCCTATCTCTGAGCGGTTTTCCGAGCCTGGCCGGCCGCTCAGGTTCTCGGTCGATCTGCCGATGAGGGGAGGGTGGCGAATCGACGACGACCTGATGCCGACGACCTGCTCCGCATGGCGGAGCATCGACGCTCGATGCGCGCCCTTGGGCGGGTGTCCGAGAACGCGGCACGTGTCGCGCAGGCGGCCTCGTCGCGGCACCTCCAGATCGTGCCCGGCTCGGCCGAGACGTCCGATTTCGTGGACGAGTCACAGAACGTCGTGAGCCTGGCGTCGGCGCGTGCTCGCCGGGCCGGACACCCGGCTGGCTCGGCCCGCGACCGCTGACCGCCGCCGCTGGGCGCCCCTGCTGGTAGGTGGGGGCCGACCCGACATGGCGACCGGACACGGCGACCGGAACCGGTTCTAGTACGCTCCCGGCCACTCTGACTCTTGAATCCAAGGGGGATCACATGCGCGCTGCCATTCTGCGCAACACCGGCGACCTCGATCTCGAGGTACGCGACGACATCACACTGCGGCCGACCGGGCCGGGCGAGGTCAAGGTTCGCATCACCCACTCGGGTGTGTGCCACTCCGATCTCTCCGCGATGAACGGCACGATCCCCCAACCCCCACCTGCGGTGCTCGGCCACGAAGGCGCGGGCATCGTCGACGAGATCGGCGCAGGAGTCACCTCGGTGGTGCCGGGCGACCACGTGATCATCGCCTGGTCCCCGCCGTGCGGGAAGTGCAGGAGCTGCGTCGACCACAAACAGCCGAACCTCTGCTTCAACATCATGATGACGATGGGGGGCCAGTTCCGCCAGGGTGACGAGATCATCGGGTCCATGGCCGGCACCGGCACCTTCGCCGAGTACACGCTCGTCCCCGAGCCGGCCGTCGTGAAGATCGACGCCGACATCCCTCTCGAAGTTGCGTCGCTCATCGGTTGTGGCGTCATGACCGGCGCCGGAGCGGCCATGAACACCGCGAAGGTCACGCCCGGATCATCGGTCATCGTGTACGGCGCGGGCGGCGTCGGCATCTCCGCCATCCAAGGCGCACGCATCGCCGGTGCGTCCGAGATCGTCGCGGTGGACATGAACGTGAACAAGCTCGAGGAGGCGAAAGCCTTCGGGGCCACGCACTCGTGCACCCCTGACGAGGTCGACTCGCTGAAGAACAGCCTCACCGGCGGCATGGGCTTCGACTTCGCGCTCGAGTGCATCGGCAAGCCGGTCACGATGCGTGCCGCGTACGACCAAACCCGCCGGGGTGGCACGTGCTGCATCGTCGGCGTCGGCCGCATGGACGAGGTCGTGTCCTTCTCGGCATTTGAACTGTTCTTCAACGAGAAGGTTCTGGTCGGCAGCTACTACGGCGGCACTGACGTGCGCAGCGACTTTCACAAGCTGCTGCGGCTCTACCGCGCCGGCAAGCTCGATCTCGACCGCATGATCACGCGCCGCATCAAGCTCGACGAGATCAACGACGCGATGCGCGCCATGGAACGCGGCGAGGTCGTGCGCCAGGTCATCGAGTTCTGAGCCCGGTAGGTCCGAGGCGACCCTTCAACGGGTTCGTGTATAGGATCAGCCGGTCAGCTCGAACAAGTGAGGACTGCGTCGTGGCCTTTCGAATCGTCGTCGATTACGACCTGTGTGAGAGCAACGCGATCTGCATGCAGGTCGCGCCAGACCTCTTCGAAGTGCGCGACGACGATTTCCTCTACGTGCTGAACGAGACCCCCGACGACGAGGCTCGTGCGCGTTGCGAGGAAGCGGTCAACCGGTGCCCGAAGCAAGCCATCAAGCTGGCCGAGGTCTGATTCAGGCTGCGGGTCTGGCCGGTCGTTTACGTCGCTTCCGCGCGTGCTCCCGGCCGATGAACCGGTCAGTGGTCGACGCTGACGGGGTAGTGGTGGCCCATCGGTGGGTTGCGCACGACGAGAAGGTCACGCGCGCTGCGGGCTAGCTTGCCCGCATGCGCAGTTCCATCACCATCGTGGGGGCGTCGCTTGCCGGTATCCGTGCCGCGGCGACGCTGCGTCGCGACGGCTTCGACGGCTCGATCGTGCTCGTTGGCGACGAGCCGCACAAGCCCTACGACCGCCCGCCGTTGTCGAAGCAGTTTCTGAGCGGCGCGTGGAACGAGAGCCGCGTCACCCTCATGGCCGACGATGCGCTCGACGCGTTGGCTCTCGATCTTCGTCTCGGTGTGCGCGCGGTTTCGTTCGACCTTCCGTCTCGGCGCCTCACCTTGGACGACGGAACGTCGAGCACCGTCGACGGGTTGCTGATCGCGACGGGGGCCACGCCGCGCACGTTGCCGGGCACCGAGGGCCGCGCCGGCGTCTTCACGTTGCGTACGCTCGACGATGCGCGGGTGTTGCGCGATGCGTTCGACGAGCGGCCGCGACGTGTGGTCGTGATCGGCGCCGGGTTCATCGGTGCGGAGGTCGCGGCGACGGCTCGTGGCCGCGGCCTCGATGTCACCCTCGTCGAAGCACTGCCGGTGCCGCTCGGCCGGGTGCTCGGCACCGAGATGGGTCAGGTCATGGCCGACGTGCACCGTGAGCACGGCGTCGATCTTCGGCTCGGCGTGGGTTTCGACGGCATCGACGGATCGGAGCGCGTCGAGCGGGTGCGTTTGTCCGACGGCGAGGTGGTCGATGCGGATGTCGTCGTGGTGGGGGTCGGTGTGGTGCCGAACACTGGCTGGCTGGAAGGTTCCGGACTCACCATCGACAACGGTGTGGTGTGCGATGCGACCACGCTTGCCGCACCCGGGGTCACCGCGGCAGGAGATGTGGCGCGCTGGTACAACCCCCGTTTCGACGAGACGGCACGGGTCGAGCACTGGGACCACGCGATCGAGATGGCCGCTCACGCGGCGCGCCGGCTGCTCGTCGATGATGCCGCGGCGGCGCCCTTCGAGCCGGTGCCGTTCTTCTGGTCGGACCAGTACGACCGCAAGATCCAGCTCGCCGGCCGCGCCCGGCACGACGACACCATCCAGATCGTCACCGGGTCGCTCGCCGATCGCCGATTCGTCGCGATCTACGGGCGTGGCGACAGCATCGTCGCCGTTCTCGGCATGAATCGACCGCGCCAGGTGATGCAGTACCGCCAGCTGATCGCGCAACGTGCGAGCTGGGACGACGCGCTGTCGTTCGCGGCCGGGGGCGCGAGCGCGTGATCGGCGCGCGTCCGTCGGTCATGGGGTCGGTCACGTGCGCCGCGTTCGCGCTCACCGCATGTGCGCTCGCCGCCTGCGGTGCAGCCGATCGCCTCGATCCGCGCGCGCTCGAACGCGTGCTACCCGCACAACTGCTGGGCGACCATCCGGAGTTGCTGACCGGCGTGGCCTGTCCGGCGCCCATCGTCAAGCGCACCGGCACCGTGACCGAGTGCACTGCGTTGCTCGCGGATGTCGCTGTGGCGATCGCGGTGACCCAACTCGACGACAACGGCGCGGTGCGTGCGGCTCTCGACAAGGTTGTGCTCGACGTGGCGCAGTCAGCCGCAGTTCTCGCGGCGCGTGTCACAATGGACCTCGGGGTGAGCACCGCGATCGAGTGCGACGGCCCGGCCGTTCGGGTGCTCGTCGTTGGCGAGGTGTTGCGTTGCATCGCTCGCGACCCGAGTTTGCGCAGTCGCACCCTCGCGGTGACCGTGCTCGACGAGCGAGGAACGCTCGACACCGCACTGGGGTAGTCAGTGGGCTCGGGCTCGGGCTCGGGCTCGGGCTCGGGCGCGCTCGCGGCTGCGGAATGCGGCATGCACGCGCAGCCGCTCGCGGTGTTGCGCGATGACCGTCTGTCCTTGCGGTACGGGGTTCGCGTCGAGGAACGCATCGATGTCAGCCGCAAACCCGGGTTCGGCCAACGCGCTGATGCCTTCGAGCAGCCGTGCGACAAGGTTGCTCGGCACGACGCGGCGCACGTCGTCCCACCTCTCGGTGAGCACACCCCATGCGACGGGTCCCTGTTGGCGATTGCGGAGCGCGGCGCGGAGGACGAACGGGGCGTCCTGCGAGCGGATCGTGCCATCGAGCGCAAGCGAAATGGTGCGGTGGATCTCGGCCTCGCCCGGGAAGAGCGCGAGCGCCGAACGGTAGCGAGCGGCTGCTTGGGGTGACGATGCATCGCGCATCGCGACGACGTACTCGTCGTAGCGCATAGCGTCGCCATGGCTCGCGACCACATCGAGCGCGGCCGCGGCGAGTGCTGGGTCGCCATCTCGCTCCGCATAGATGCGCACGGCCGCGACGATCGTGTCGGCGTCGTGCGCGAGGTATGAGTCGGCTTCGAACAGTGCGGCGCGCAACTCGGCGACACGCGCCGGCTCGTCGCGCTGCGCTGACGGACCGAGGCGGGCCCTCGTCGGCGCGAACAACGCGTGATAGCGGGCATCGAGATCGCGAGTTGCAACGGGTTCGAGCGCACGAGCGATGCCGTCGAGCGCGGTGATGATGCGCTGCCACACCGACAGATCGATCTCGTCACGAAAGCCTTCGACGAACGCGAGGAACTGCCCGGCGCTGAGCTCGCCTGCGAGGGTCATGGCCCACGTGTCGTCGACGAGCCCGTAGCGTTCGATCGGGTCATCGGTTCCAATGCCCTCTGCGGCGATGCGGGCGAGTTGCGGGTCGCCGAGTCGTACACGATAGAAGCCGGATCCGGCCACGTTGACCGACTCGACGGTGGTTGCCCCGATCGCGAGGTATGCCGGCTCGGCACCGAGAAGCACGCGGTGCTCGACCCCGGCGGCGCGCAGCCGAACCGGGACGGTCCAGGTGCGTGCCTCGGTCTCGAGATAGCTGAATCGCTGCTGACGCAGAACGATGCCGTTTGAGCCCGCCGCCGCGATGCTGATCATCGGATGGCCGCCTTGGAAGATCCAGCTGTCCATCATCTCGCGCACGGGCTCACCGGTGATCGCTTCTATTGCGTCCCACAGGTCGTGCGTCTCGGTGGAGCCGTACGCGTGGGCACGCAGGTATGCACGAATGCCCTCGCGGAACGTGTCCTCGCCCACGTACTGCTCGAGCATGCGCACGACGGCAGCACCCTTTTCGTAGGTGAGAAGGTCGAACATGCCCTCGGCGTCCGCGGGGGAGTGCACAGCCATCTCGATAGGACGCGTGGCCGCGAGCGAGTCGACGTCCATTGCAGCCGACCGCGACAAGCCGAAGTCGCTCCAGCGTCGCCATTCGGGACGGAACGCATCGGTGCACTTCATCTCCATGAACGTGGCAAATGCTTCGTTCAACCAGATGCCGTTCCACCATCGCATGGTGACGAGATCACCGAACCACATGTGCGCGATCTCGTGGTGGATCACGTCGGCGACGCGCTGCAACTCCGGTTGGGGAACAGTGGCCGGATCGACGAGCAACAGCGTTTCGCGAAACGTGACGCACCCGAGGTTCTCCATCGCCCCGAACGCGAAATCGGGGATGGCCACCAGATCGAGCTTCTCGCCGGGGTAGGCGCTGCCGTAGTACTCGCGGAACCATCGCAACGCGAACGCGGCGGACTCGAGCGCGAAC
>JANMVY010000549.1:0-3089 GCA_031393535.1 Actinomycetes bacterium
CGCCTCTTCGCGGTCGGCACTCGTTCGGTCGGCCGAGGGAAGGCTCGCCCGGTAGACCTTCTCGACGCGCCGCGCGTTGCCCTCGGCCAGGGCGCTGAAACCGAACCCGATCTCGTCTTTCGCGTTGTCGTACTGGGGACGGTCGAGATTGAACCATTGGTCGTCGAGCGCATGGGTGAGCTCGTGCGCGATGACGGTACGCACGAACGGCGTGGGCGTGCCCCCCCGAACCGAGAGCTCTTTCGTCTCTGGGTCGTAGAAACCGAGCACGCCCGCGGCGCCGAAGGCCTTGGTCGTCTCGTAGTAGCTGACGCCGGGTTTGAGGAGCCCGAGCGCCGACAACACGACCGTTGCCGCGTCGTAGTCGACCCGGTGCTTTTGGTAGTCCTCTTCGGTGAGCGCCTGGAATCGGGCGAGGAAATCCTGTTCGCTCAACGCGATCACGACCGGACGCGCCTTGTACTTCAGGCCACGCGTCTTTTCGACGAAGGCGATGATCGTGTCGACCGTCCGGTCGAACTCGGTGCTCGACCGTGTGGTCGTGGGCGAAGCGTTCGACCCAGCTGCACCGCTCGCCCCGCGCGGCGTCACGCTGCTGGTCGACGCCGCCGGTATCGCGAGGTTCGACGGCTCGGGCAGAGCGGCGGCACCCGGCTCGTCACGGTCGCGCGCCACCAGCGCCGCAACGACCACTGCAATCAGGGTGAACAGCATCGCGACCGCCACCCCCACGATGACGCGGCTGCGGCCCCGCCGCGGCGTATCAGGCGGCCGACTCCCCACCACAGGACTGACGGCGTACGGGGTGCGCGCCGCGGGTGCCGGCCCCCGCGGTGGTGGCGGGGGTAATGCGGGCGCGGGCAACGCGGGCGCGGGCCCTCGCGGCGGCGGTGGTGGGGGCGGCAAGTGCCCGGACCCGTGCTCGCTCACGCATACTCCATCGTACGATCGGGGACAAGGTGCTGATCGGCAACTCGCAGGGTAGAACGTAGGCGATCGGCAGGGTTCCCCGGTGTCGCCGGGGCCGAAGAAACAATGCCGTTGTGGCAGGGTGGGCGGCGTGTCCGTCACGATCGCGATCGCGCCCACCACCCGACCGGCCATGGCAGCCGCGTTTCGGGGCGCGGTCGTGGCAGCCGGCGGTCGAATCTCCGCGCTGGCCGACGCCGAGGGGTTGATCTGGGCCGACCCGACCCGCGCCATGGCCTTCCCCGAGATCATCGCCCAGGCGCCACGCGTGCGTTGGATACAGCTCCCGTACGCGGGCATCGAGCCCTTCGCCACCCACCTCCACGACCGCTACACGTGGACCTGCGGCAAGGGCGTCTACGGGCCACCGGTCGCCGAGCACGTGCTCGCCCTCACCCTCGCCGGGCTCCGCGGGGTGCACACCTACGCACGCGCCACGACCTGGGCGCCACCGCGGGGCCACAACCTCTGCGGCGCCGCGGTCACGGTGTTCGGGGGTGGCGGTATCTGCCGGGCGGTCATGGCGGCCTTCGCTCCCTTCGACTGCCGGTTCACCGTGGTGCGCCGGTCACCTGAGCCGATCGACGGGGCCCGAGTGGTCGGCGCCGAAGCCGCTCTCGAGGCCGTGCACGATGCCGACATCGTGATCCTCGCCCTGGCCCTCACCACGCAGACGCGCGGCCTCGTCGATCAACGGTTCCTCGCCGCGATGGCGCCACACGCATGGCTCGTCAACGTGGCGCGCGGCGCGCACATCGTCACCGACGATCTCGTGGCGGCCTTGCGCGCGGACACGATGGGTGGTGCGGCGCTCGACGTGACCGACCCCGAGCCGCTGCCCGACGGTCATCCGTTGTGGTCGCTCCCCAACTGCATCATCACACCGCACATCGCGAACACGCCCGAGATGGGCCTGCCCCTCATCGCCGAGCGCGTGCGCGAGAACGTGGGCCGCTTCGTTCGTGGCGAGAAGCTACTCGGCATCGTCGACGTGGCCGCCGGGTACTGAGCCCCGCACGGCACCCCCGATCTCGATCACCTTCGGGCCGGTGCGTCAGGTCAACGCACCCGCCGCGGCCAGCTCGCTGATCTCGTCATCTGTGTACCCAAGGTGGTCGCGCAGCACGGTCGCGGTGTGCTGGCCGATCGCCGGTCCCGCGTGCGTGGGTCGGTGCGGCGTCGCCGAGAAGATCGTGACCGCACCGTCGTACCGATTGGGTCCGATGAGCGGGTGATCGAGCTCGACGAAGAACTTGCGGTGGCGCAGCTGCGGATCGAGGGCGAGGTCGGACGCACGCTGCACCACTGATGCCGGCACACCGGCGCGGCGAAGACGTTCGGCCAGCGCGAACGGATCGGCGTCGGCACAGGCCTCGGCAGTCGCCGCTTCGATGGCGTCGCGTGCGGCGAGCCGCGCGACCAGTGTGTCGTACGCGTCGCCGGCGAAGGCCCTGAGCGGCGCGAGAGCGTCGCGCAGCGCGCGCCACTGCGCGGATGTCTCGGCCGAGACGGCGACGAATCGTTCGGTGCCTGCGGTGCGGTACACGCCGTGGGGGCAGGCGCGGTCGGAATCGAGACCACGGAGCCCGGCGACACGGCCATTGACCGCGTAGTCGAGCAGCACCGGCTCGAGGAAGTGGATGGCTGCTTCGACCTGGGCGAGGTCGATGTACTGCCCCTCCCCTGTTGTGGTGCGGTGGTAGAGCGCGGCACCGAGTGCCGCGAGCGAGTACCGCGGGGCGATGAAGTCGGAGTACGCGGCGAACGGTCCGACAGGTAGGCGATCGGGCCACCCGGTGACCGCGACGAACCCGGCGAGGGCGGCGCCCTGCAGTCCGAATCCGGTGTACGCGCGTTCCGGACCGGTTTGGCCCCGCATGCACGACGAGAGCATGACGACGCCCGGGTTGCGCCGGCGGACCGACTCGTAGTCGAGGCCGTACTTCGACGCGGTGCCCGGCACGAACGACTCGACCACGACGTCGGCCCAGTCGACGAGCCGCATCGCGACGTCGCGCGCGCCGGGGCTCGCGAGATCGAGCGCCAACCCGAGCTTCGATTGGTTGAAGTTCGCCATGCAGTGACCGGTGCCGTGATTCGGAACCATGTCTTTCCAGGGC
>JANMVY010000580.1:0-2360 GCA_031393535.1 Actinomycetes bacterium
CGAGCCTGCGAGCGCAACCGCCGCCGCACTCATCTTGGGCAACGTCTTGCGCAGTACGTCGACGACCTTCTGCTCGTCGAGGCGATCGATGAGATCCTCGAACTGGGTCTCGAGGAACACGAGGCAGACGACATCTTCGAACGCCTGTGCTTCGGGAGCAGTCTGGGGTCCCTGCTTCGCCACGAGTTGTTGCGCCCGGTCGATCACCTCGGACGCGACCCCACAGGGCGCCAACAACACACCGAGCAGGTCGGCGTGAACGAGTTTCAGATCGCGTCGCCAACGCAGATAGCCGACGCGCCCCTCGGGGTACGCCGTACGTGCGATGGTCCAGCGCGCGACGTGATGGGCGCGAGTTGCAAGCCGCAGCGCGTCAGATGCCTGAGGCGCGAGACGTTGCAACCACAGCGTCGCGCGCTCGCCTTGCACCAACGCGCGAGGTCGATCGCCGATCAGGTTCGGATCGGCGGCGTTCGCGGCATCGATGGCGTCGAAGGCCAGGACGAGCGACGCCTGCTCAGACAGCGCACTCACTCTCGCCCGTTTCCGCGCTGTAGGGGCCGGTCTCACCGAAGTCCATGTAGAACTCGGGATGCTCGTCGGGTGCTGGGAACTGGTCGAGGTGCTTGAGCTCGGCGGCGAGCGACTTGGCGCCGCCGACACGGTCCATCCACACCCGGAAGGTCTCGCCGGCGTTGCGTTCGTTCGCGAACCGCCGCACGACGTGCACGACCGCCTCGGGCGCGTTCTTCGCCGGAAGGCGCAGCGCCTTTTCGCCGAAGTGCACCTGCTCCTGGCCGACGTATCCACCGAGGAGCATCTGATATCCCGGCGCGGCCTGCCCGTGGGCGCGGCGCTCGGCACCGAAGAACCCGATGTCGGCCACGTGGTGCTGACCACAGCTGTTCATGCAACCGGAGATGTTGGTGCGCAGCCCACCGATCTCGGCGAGGCCTTCTTCTTCGAGGCGATCGCCGATGGCCTTCGCGAGGCCGCGCGACTGGGTGACTGCGAGGTTGCACGTGTCGGCACCCGGGCACGACACCACGTCGCGTGACAACTCGGCGCCGGGCTTGGCCATGGCGATCTCGGCGAGGCGCGCATAGAGCGCGGGCAGGTGATCTTCGCGCAGACCGCGGAACACGAGGTTCTGCCGTGGTGTGAGGCGGATCTGGAGGTCGTAGTCGCGTTGGATCGCGGCAAGTGCGCGCAACTGCAACGACGTGGTGTCGCCCAGCTCGCTCCACGCGGTAGCCGAGACCGTGCCGTTGCGTACGCCGCGCACCACGTTCGCGTCGAGCCAACGCTCGTAGTCGCCGCGGCGACCGAGCATCACCGGCGTGCCCTGGCCAATGGCGGTGGGTGTGACACCGTCGGCCAAACCTGCGGGCTCATCACCCAGGTCGCGCACTTGCGACGGGATGCCCCCCGGCCAGGTCGCCGACGCGGGCAGGAACTTCCGCGAGCGCAGGATGCGTCGCTGCACTTCGTCCCAGCCGAGAGTGTCGACAAGCCACTTCATTCGCGCCCGCAGCTTGTTGTCGCGGTTGCCTTCTTGCTCGAACGTGCGCACGCACGCCTCGAGCGTGGCCATGAGCTCTTCGCGCGGGGTGAACTCCTCGAGCGCGAGCGCGGGGTGAGGGTTTGCGCCGAGCCCGCCCGCCACGTACACCCGAAAGCCGCGCTCGAGGGTGCCGTCGTCGTGCCTGCGCGACACCGCGATAACGCCGACGTCGTTGAACATCGCCTGTCCGCAGTCGGTCGCACAACCCGAGAAGTTGATCTTGAATTTGCGCGGCAATCGCTGCGAGATCGGGTTGCGGAGGAAGTGGCGGAACGCGGCGTCGGCCCACGCGCTGATGTCGAGCACTTCGTACGGGCACGCACCGGCGAGATGGCAACCCATGACGTTGCGCACGGTGTCGCTGCACGCTTCGCGCGTCGTGAGCCCGACTGATCCGAGTAGCCGGATGACGGTGGGGCAATCGTCGAGCTGCACGAAGTGCATCTGGAAGTTCTGCCGAGTGGTGATGTGGGCCCATCCACGCGAATAGGTGTCGGAGATGAATGCGATCATCTCGAGTTGCTCGGGAGTGGCCGAGCCATACGGGAACTTGACCCGAACCATTTGGGCCGTGCCGCCTTGGCGCTGCCCGTAGATGCCGTTCGCGAGTCGAAAGACGCGGAAGACGTCCTCGTCGAGTGTCCCCGCCTTGTATCGGGCGAGCATCGTGTCGAACTTCGCGGCATCGGTCTCGATGGCCGGATCGAGCGCGGTTGTGCGCACGACCGAATCGGTGATCACGGGATTCATCGGCTACTTCCTTGCGTGATCAGGGCGACGTGGCGCAGGTCGTACG
>JANMVY010000581.1:0-2206 GCA_031393535.1 Actinomycetes bacterium
ACGATGTGCCCCTCGGTACCCTGCGCGACCATGCGGGGCACGAACTCGCGGATTGCGTGGATGATTCCATAGACGTTCACGCCCAGCACCCAGTCCCAATCGGCGACGCTGCGCTCCCATGACAACCCGCCCTGGAACACCCCGGCGTTGTTGCACAGCACATCGACCTGACCCCACTCGCCGAACGCGATGTCGGCGAACCGAGCGACCGATGTCGCGTCGGCGACGTCGACCCGCACGGCGATCGCCTGTGGCAGTGTCGCCGCCACCGATGTCGCTCCTACGTCGTCGATGTCGGCCGCGACAACCCGCATGCCTTCGGCGGCGAAGCCGCGACACAACGCGGCCCCGATGCCGCTCGCTGCACCCGTGACCACTGCAACCTTGCCCTCGAGTTGTCTGAGCATGGTGGCGAGCGTAGGTGCTCGGGTGACTCGGGGTCGGCGGGTCGGGTGGCCGCAACTTACGGACGTGGGTCCGCGTCGGTGCGCCGGGCGCGGCTGGGCGCGACACGTGGTGGCTCGTTGGGCATCTTGGGGTACACCGGCGGCCACGGGGCATCGAGCAGACCAGCCGCGGCGTCGCGACGGGCCAACTCGAGGAGTGGTTCGAGATCTTGTAGCGCGTCGGGCATGGCGGCCCACGGGTCACCTCGTTCGGCGAGGCGATCGGCAACGTAGGCGATCGTGAGGTCGTCGGGCATCACGGTGTCGAGCTCGTCCCACGCGAACGGGGTCGACACCTGGGCGCCGACCCGGGGCCGCACCGACCACGCGCCGAACACCGTCTTGTGTGGCGCGTTCTGGTTGAAGTCGACGAACACCCGTGCGCCGCGCTCCTCCTTCCACCATGCCGCCGTGAGCAGGTCGGGGTGGCGTCGTTCGAGCTCCCGGGCACACGCAACGGCCGCGGCGCGCACGTTGTATGCATCCCATTCGGGAAGGAGCCGCACATAGATGTGCATGCCGCGACTCCCGGTGGTCTTGGCGAACGCATGCATGCCGAGCTCGTCGAGCAGCGCCTTCGTTGCGCGGGCAGCCTCGCGGATGTGCGCGAACGTGACGCCGGGCTGAGGGTCGAGGTCGATGCGTAACTCGTCGGCGTGCTCGGGATCTGCGGCGCGATAGGGCCACACGTGCAACCCGATCGAGCCGAGGTTCACGGCCCACACCACGTGCGCGAGATCGGTTGCGACGAGTGCTTCCGAAGTGGTGCCATTGGGCGTGGTGACGATGGTGGTGTCGAGCCAATTGGGACGGTTGTCGGGCACACGCTTTTGAAAGAACGACTTGCCGCCCGCGCCATCGGGGTAGCGCTCGAGTAGCAGTGGCCGTCCGCCGATTATCGCCAGCATCGGCTGGGCGACCGCGACGTAATAGCGCACGAGGTCGAGCTTGGTCTCGCCCCGCGTCGGGAAGAACACTTTCGTCGGGTTCGAGATGCTCACGACATGTCCCGCTATCTCGAGCTCGACCTTCTCACCGCGGGCCATGTTGCGAGCGTACGGTCTCGTGGCTCGAGCAGGTCGGCGCGGCGCGGGTCGACGGTGGCGCGTAGCGTCGCGGGGGAGATGGCTGGAGGGTGCATGGGGCTGCTGGCGGGCGTGCGGGTGGTCGACTTCAGTCGGCATGGCCCGGCCGCGCGCGCATCGAGGGTCTTGGCGGACTATGGCGCCGAAGTGGTGAAGATCGCTCGGCCGTCACACCGCATGGTGGGCGAGATCGACACGCCGGCCAGCGCGTACGGCGGTGGGCGCGGCCTGCACCGCGTGCCGATCGACCTGCAGCACCCCGACGGCCGTGTACTGGCGCTTCGTGTCGCGTCCACCGCCGATGTGGTGATCGAAGCGTTCCGGCCCGGAGTCGCCGACCGCTTGGGGGTCGGGTACGCCGCGGTGCGATCGGCGAACGCGCGGGTCGTGTACTGCTCGGTCACGGGGTACGGACAACGTGGTCCCCGCGCGAGCTGGGCCGGCCACGACCTGAACTACGCCGCGGTCACCGGACTGCTCGATCGCACGCAGCGCCGCGCCGATGGTGGCCCACCGGTGCTGGGCGCGACGGTCGCCGACGGAGCGGGCGGTGGCATGCACGCAGTGATTGCGGTGCTCGCCGCATTGCTCGCGCGCGAACGATCAGGCGATGGAACGTACCTCGATGTCGCGACCGCGGACGGCGTGCTGTGGCTCATGTCGGTACAAATCGAA
>JANMVY010000610.1:0-10011 GCA_031393535.1 Actinomycetes bacterium
TCCGACACCGATCTCTGCTCCGGGTCGCAAGTCCATCGAAGCCGCGCTCAGCCCGACACCGAACGAGGCGTGGCTCTACTACGTGCTCACCGACGAGGGCGGGGTCAAGGGGGCACACACCTTCGCGAACACTGCGTCCGAGTTCGAGATTGCGAAGAAGATCTGTCAGCAGAAGGGCTACTGCGACTGATGGCCACGATCTCCGGTGCGACGCGACTCGTCGCGGTCATCGGTGATCCTGCGCGGCACTCGTTGTCGCCCGCCATCCACAACGCGGCGTTCGCCGCGTGCGGGCTCGACTGGGTGTACCTCGCGTTCGACGTCGCTCGTGGTCACGCGCTCGATGCGCTTGCCGCGATGCGCGTTCTCGACATTGCGGGGTATTCCGTCACGATGCCGCACAAGACCGACGTCGCGGCCGGTGTCGACGAGCGCACGACAGCGGCGAGCGCGCTCGCCGCTGTCAACTGTGTGATCAACGACCACGGCGTGCTCGTCGGAGACAACACCGATGGCGAGGGCTTCTTGCGGGGTCTGCACACCGACACCGGCCTAGACGCAGCCGGGCGCCGCTGTGTTGTGCTCGGCGCGGGCGGCGCAGCCCGCGCGGTGATCCACGCGCTCGGGCGTGCCGGTGCGAGCGAGGTGATCGTCGTAAATCGTTCGGCTGTGGCGGCCGAACGAGCGGTCGGGCTCGGCGGCGCGGTCGGCCGGGCCGCCGGTCCCGAGGCGGTCGCGCACGCCGACCTCGTCGTGAACGCGACTCCGCTGGGCATGCGCGCGTACTCTCCCTCGGCCATGCCGTGCGACCCGGCACTCGTGGCCCCGGGTGCGGTCGTGGTCGATCTGATCTATGACCCGCTCGAGACACCGTGGCTCGCGGCACTTCGCGCGCGACACGTGCAGGTTTCCAACGGCCTTTCAATGCTCGTCCATCAAGCTGCGCTGCAATTCGAACGATGGACCGGCACCGACGCGCCGGTGGCGGTCATGCGCGCGGCGGTCCACGGGCTCCTCGTAGGGCCCACCCCGTAGCACCTCGTGTCGCGGGGCCGGACCGCGACGTCGAGATTTGGCGGGAACCACTGAATTCCCTTCAGTCGGGTGCCGATGGTGACGAGGAAATGCTCGATACGGAGGTCACCGTGGCATTGCAGGGAACTCTCGACACGTTTGCTCTCCCTGACGTGCTCAGGCTGCTGGCCTCGACGAAGAAGGTCGGTCGGTTGCGTGTCACCGGCGACGGCGGCTCGGGCAGCCTCTGGGTCGATGGCGGCAGCGTGGTCGGCAGCGAGCTGCTGCTGCGTGGCGCGCAAGCTGACACCCTCACCGAGGTCCTGTTCAATCTGATGCGCTTCTCGCACGGCTCGTTCACGTTCGAAGGCGGGGCTGCACCTTCCTCGACCGGCCAACCGCGAGACGTCGAGAGCATCATCGTCGAAGCCGAGCTGATGCTCGGCGAATGGCGCTCGCTCGTGCTCGTCGTGCCGTCGCTCGACGCGTGGTTGTCATTGACCGACGAGCTGAAGGGTCGAGATGTGGTGGTCGACGCGGCGCGGTGGCGCATCATCGTCACCATCGGTTCGGGCGCGACTGTCGGCGAGGTTGGTCGTCGGGTCGGACTCGGAGATCTCGCGGTCATGCGCGCGGTGAAGGAAGTGATCGAACTCGGTCTCGCCGACGTGAACGTGGCGGCACCGTCGCAACTGCCGGTACCGCCCGCGGAAATGCGCGAAGAAGCCCGTGCCGAACTTGCCGAACTTGCCGAACTTGCCGATGTTCCAGTTCTGAAGACCAACGCGTTGATCGACGACGCGGCCGACAGTGGCATTGCGGTGCGCGGGCTCAGCGACGAACCGTCGAAGACCGGGGCCGTCGATGTCCCCGTCTTCTCAAACGACACGCCGCTCGCCCCACAGAGCATCGCGGAGATGCGCACAGGTCTCGGGGCCATGAACTTGTCCGACGAACCGGTCCGTCGCCCCACCGTGTTCGACATGCCGCTCGACAACCCATCGGAGATTGCGCGCCAATTGGCGAACCTCAGCCCTCGCGCCGCGAAGGCGGTCGCGGCCGCCGCAAAGGCCACCACCGACGAGGAGCGCGAGGCCGCGCTTGCCGCGATCGAGTCCGAGGACGAGACCATCAACCGCGGCCTGCTGTTGAAGTTCCTCGGCGCCGTCGACGGCTGACTTCCGTGCAGGCGACCGCAATCGTGGCCTCGGTGCCCATCGGGCTTCTCGTGGGCAGCCTGCTCACCATGGTGATCGATCGCGTCCCCGACGAGCTGGCGGTGCTCGGTCGACCGCGGTGCCCGCTGTGCGAGCACCCTCTGCGCGCACGCGAACTGGTCCCCGTGTACTCGTGGCTACGCCAACGCGGTGCCTGCATCCATTGCGGCGAGCACCTGACGGCGGCATATCCGCTCGTCGAGATCGTTACCGCGGCGTCGTTCGCGCTCGCCACCGCGCGCTTTCATTCCTGGTGGGTGGTGCTGCCATTTTGGATGTTCTTCGCCATGCTCGTCGCGGTGTCCACCGTCGATCTCTTCCGCTACCGAATCCCGGACCGAGTGGTGTTCCCGACCTTTGCCGTCAGCGTCGCGGCAATTGTCGTGGTCTCGCAGCATTTCGATCTGCCGTCCGCGATCGGTCGGGCACTGATCGGCGCGTCGTTGTTCTCGGGTGTCTTGTTCCTGCTTTCGATCCTGCCCGGCGGAGGAATGGGTTTTGGCGATGTGAAGCTCGCGCTCGTGCTCGGCTTGTTCCTCGGTTGGCTGCCCGCGGATGTGAACGGGGTCGTCGTACTCGTCTTCGTTGCCCTCATGCTCGGCAGCCTGCTCGGTGCGGCGATGGGGCTCGTCGTCGGATTCCTGCGGGTCAAGACCCAACGCGAGATCCTGCCCGATCCCGACCTCGAGGTCGGCCAGCTGCTCGCGTTGCCGTGGACCAAACAGCCATTTCCGTTCGGACCATCGCTCGCCGTGGCGACGGTCACTGCGGTGCTGCTTTCGAACGTGCTCCTCTGACGGCGCTCTGTACTCGGCCCTCCGTGGCTGCGGAGTTGGCGCCAACTAGCCTGACCCCGTGGTCTCCGCTGCTGCTCCCGACACGCACCGTGCGGCACACCTGGTGCTCGTCGGAATGATGGGCGCGGGCAAGACGAGCATCGGTCGGCGCGTCGCGAAGCGGCTGCATCTGCGCCAGGTCGATCTCGACGTCGCGATCGAGCGCCGGGCGGGCGCGAGCGTGTCCGAGATATTCGCCTCCGAGGGTGAAGCAGCCTTTCGGGAGCGGGAACACGCGGTGCTCGTCGACATCTTGGCCGGCGAGGAGTCACTCGTGGTTTCCACCGGGGGCGGCGCCGTGCTGCGCGCCGACAACCGCACCGCGATGCGCAGTCGGGCCACCGTGGTCTGGCTGCGGGCCACGCCACGGACATTGCTCGCGCGCGTCGGCGACGGATCAGGTCGCCCGCTGCTCGCCGATGATCCCCTCGGGAACCTCACGCGGCTCGCCGAATCGCGTGCCTCTGCGTACGCGGCAGCGGCTCACGAGATCATCGATGTCGACCGGATGTCGTCCGAGGCGGTCACCGATCAAATCGCACGCTTCGGCGCCGCGCTCGCCGCGACGACGAAGGGGGGCGATGCATGAGTCGGCATCGCGTCGAGGTCTCGTTGGGTGACCGCAGCTACGACGTCGTGGTCGGCCGGGGCGTACGTCACGACCTCGCGGCGTACGTGCCACGCGACGTGCGTCGGGCCGCGGTGGTGACCCAGGCCGGTATTCCCTACGACGTCGAGCCCGGGGTCGAGTCGCGTGTGTTCACAATCGCCGATGGCGAGTCCGCGAAGAGCCTCGCCACGATCGAGGCGCTGTGCCGTTCGTTCGCCCAGTGGGGCCTGACCCGTGCCGATTGCATCGTGGCGGTCGGCGGTGGGGTTGTCACCGACGTCGCAGGGTTCGCGGCCGCGACCTATCACCGAGGCCTTCGGTTCGTGTCGATGCCCACCACGCTGCTCGGCATGGTCGACGCGGCGATCGGCGGCAAGACCGGTGTGAACCTGCCCGAGGGCAAGAACCTGGTGGGCGCGTTCTGGCAACCTTCAGCCGTGCTGTGCGACACGGAGACACTCGCGACCTTGCCCCCCCGCGAGTACCGCTGCGGCCTGGGCGAGATGGCCAAGTACCACTTTCTCACCGGCGATGATCTCGGCGCGCTCGACATCGACGCGCGGGTTGCCCGCTGCGTGGCCATCAAGGCCGAGGTGGTCGGCAGCGACGAACGCGAGACCGGCCGACGCGTGATTCTCAACTACGGGCACACCTTGGCGCATGCGATCGAGATTGCCGACGACTATGACATGCGTCACGGTGAAGCCGTCGCGATCGGCCTGGTCTATGCGGCCGAAGTGGCGTACCGCCTCGGACGCATCGACGCCGGGCGGGTCGCGGCGCACCGCGCCGTGGTGGGCGCATACGACCTACCCGCGACCCTGCCCGAACGACTCGACAGCGATGAGCTGATCGCCTTGTTCGCCCGCGACAAGAAGGCGATCGACGGGGTCACGTTCGTGCTCGACGGGCCGAATGGTGCCGAGACGGTCACGGGCGTTGCGCCCGAGATCCTGCGCGATGCGATGGAGGCGATCCGGTGAGCATGCCCGAGCACCCCACCACGAGCCGCCCGGTGATCGCCCTGTTACACGGCCCCAACCTCGATCTGCTCGGCGATCGAGAGCCTGAGATCTACGGCACGGCCACCCTCGCCGATCATGTCGCCGCGGCCCGCGCTTCGGCGGAAAGACTCGGGTTCCTCCTCGAGGACCAGCAGTCGAATCATGAAGGCGTGCTGGTCGAAGCCATTCACGCGGCTCGGGGGCGTTGCGCCGCGATCATCATCAACCCTGGCGCGTTCACGCATTACTCATGGGCCATCCACGACGCGCTCGGCGCGTTCACGGGTGTCGTTGTCGAGTTGCACCTGTCCAACCCCAATGCACGCGAGCCGTGGCGGCACACTTCGGTCGTCGCACCGGTTGCGACGGGGAGCATCGTCGGTTTCGGCGCGCACGGGTACCCGCTCGCAGTCGAGGCTGCCGTGCGCGCGCTTCGGGCCTGACGCGGTGATTGCGTCGGCCGTGTCGCTGGTGCCGTGCGACGTCGCATCGCGTATCGGTCGGCTCGCCGCGACGCTCGACGCGGCGCAATGCGACCTGCTGGTCGTCACCAACCTGCGCAACGTCCGCTATCTCACGGGCTTTCGGGGCAGCGAAGGTGTGCTGATCGTGTCGACCGAGGGAGCCGCGGTGCTGTGCACCGACGCTCGTTACGAGACGCAGGCGCCCGCCGACCTCGCGGCCGGCGGTGCAACCGGCGTACGGATCGACATCACATCTGAGTCCGGCCCGAAAGCGCGGTCCGCGAAGGATGCCTTCCTTGACGCGGTTCGCGCGACGGCGGTTCGTTCCGGCGTGCCACGCCTGGGGCTCGAAGCCCCGTCGGTGAGCTGGGCGGCCCAGCGGCGCTACGCCGAGTGGCTGGCTGAGCTGTCGGCCGACGCCGTAGTCGTCGCGACAGATGCCCTGGTCGAGCGGCTTCGACTCGTGAAGGATGCGGGCGAGGTGGCCCGCATCTCGCTCGCCGCGGCCATTGCCGACGAAGCCTTCGCCACGGTACGTCGGCAGTTGCTCGACCGTCCGACCGAGTCCGAGTTCGGCTTTGAGCTCGACGTCGCGATGCGCCGCCTTGGGGCCGCCGAGCGGAGCTTCGAGACCATCGTCGCGTCGGGCCCCAACAGCGCGTCGCCGCACGCACGGCCCGGGTCGCGACGCATCGAGGCGGGCGATCTTGTGGTCGTGGACTTCGGTGCAATGGTCGACGGATACCGCAGCGACATGACCCGGACGGTCATGGTGGGGGAGCCTTCTGTCCTGCAACGGCGTCTCCTCGATGTGGTCACGGCGGCCCAGGCCGCCGGAGCGGCCGCGATCGGCCCGGGTGCGGCCTGCAAGGACATCGACACGGCATGTCGCGACGTGATCGCAGCCGCTGGCTGGGCCCCACGGTTCCTGCACGGCACCGGTCATGGTGTCGGCCTCGACATCCACGAGGCTCCATGGGTGAATGCCAGGTCTGCTGCTACGCTCGCCCCCGGTCATGTGATCACCGTCGAGCCCGGCGTGTACCTACCCGAGGTGGGTGGCGTGCGTGTCGAGGACACGTTGCTCGTGACCGAAACGGGTGCACGTCCGCTCACCCGTGCGCCGAAGGACCCAATCCTCATGTGAGGTCGCGGCGCGCTCGGCACCTCAGATGCGAGAGAGAACGATGGCAGCGATCACCACGAACGACATCAAGAACGGCATGGCCCTCGCGCTCGACGGGGTGTTGTTCCAGATCGTCGACTTCCAACACGTCAAGCCGGGCAAAGGTCACGCGTTTGTGCGCACCACGCTGAAGAACCTGCGGAGCGGCGCCGTGATCGACCGAACCTTTCGCGCCGGGGAGAAGGTCGAGCGGGCCATCATCGACAACCGCGATATGAACTTCCTCTACCGCGACGGTACCGACTACGTGTTCATGGACAACGTCACCTATGACCAGCTCACGGTGAGCCCGACAGTGCTCGGCGACGCGGGCCATTACATCGTCGACGGGTCGACAGTGGTGCTGCGCATGTTCGGCGACGAGGTCGTCGGCACCGAGCTGCCGGCGTCGGTCGAGCTGAACATCTCTGAGACCGAACCCGGCCTCCAGGGCGACCGCGTATCAGGGGCCCGCAAGCCGGCCACCCTCGAGACCGGACTCGTCATACAAGTGCCGCTCTTCGTCAACCCGGGTGACCGAGTCAAGGTCGATACGCGCTCGGGCGACTACATCACTCGCGCGTGAACGAAAGCTCCCGCATCGGGTCGCGCCGCGAAGCGCGCGAGACCGCGCTCGGCATCTTGTACGAGGCCGATGTCCGCGGTGAGTCAATCGCCGACGTGACGGCCCACCAGGTGCTCGATCCGCCACCATACGCGGCCACGTTGCTCGGCGGGCTCGCCGAGCACCTCACCGATGTCGACGCGTTGCTGCGTCGCTACGCCCGCGACTGGGCGCTCGAGCGCATGCCCGTCATCGACCGGAACGTGCTGCGCATCGCGGTCTACGAGCTCGCGCACCGCCCTGATGTGCCCACGGGTGCGGCGTTGTCCGAAGCCGTCGAGCTCGCGTCGCGTTACTCCACCGCAGAGTCAGGCCGATTCGTGAACGGCGTGCTCGCGAAGATCGCGGTCGAACTCCGTCCCGCCCCCGGGTTCCCTTCATCGCGCCGTTCCGATCCATAGCGGCCACGTCTCGCGCCCGACCTCGGGCTGGACCGGTCAGTCGAAGAGGGGGCGTAGGGGGGCCTTCGGGATCTTGCCCATCGGGGTACGGACGAAACTGTCCACCACGACCCAGCGTTCGGGCACCTTGTAGCGAGCAAGCTCGTCGCGGCAGTGGCGGACGAGCTCGCCCATGTCGACCGTGATACCAGGCGCGAGCTGCACGACGGCGACCACTCGCTCGCCCAGCCGCTCGTCGGGTACTCCGAGCACGGCGCACGCGGCGACCGCCGGATGCTCGAGGAGCACGCGTTCGACCTCGGCCGGATACACGTTGGCCCCGCCGCGGATGACCACATCGTTCATCCGGTCCTTCACGAACAGACGGCCGACCGCGTCGAGGATGCCGATGTCGCCGGTGTGCAGCACCCCGCCGCGAAGGGCATAGGCGGTGGCGTCGGCACGGTTCCAGTACCCGAGAAACGGGGTATAGACACCGGCCCAGGCTCCGACAGTTCGAGCCCGCACGCAGATCTCGCCGGTCTCGCCCGCCGCGACCTCGCGACCGTTCTCATCGACGACGACGAGGTCGACGGGCGCAAACGCGGCTCCGCTGCACCCGGGCAGGAGCTCGTCGCCGGGCATCTCGCGACTCACGGCGGTCGGGGCTTCGGTGAGGCCATACCCGGTGAGCACCGGCGCTCCGAAGCGATCGAGGAACAGCTGCCGCAGCGCGTTCGGCGTGGACGTGCCGCCGCACTCCGGGCGGCGCAGCGTGATGATGTCGGCCGACGCGACATCGCGATGGTGGAGCAGGTCGTGCACGATCGCCGGAGCGAAGGTCATGCGCGTGATGCGTTCGTCGCGGATCCAGTCGCGGAGGCCCACAGCGTCGGTGCGGTCGACACAGACGCAGGTGGTCTGCTTCAGCCACGCGAAGAGCGGCCCGAGGACCATGAGGTTCAACAAGGTGAGCGGCAGCACGACCCCGTGCCGCTCGTCGGCTGGACCTGGGTCGTTGTCGCGGGCGTCAGCCCCCGGCCACAGCATGTTGTGCTGCGAATGCACCGCACCCTTCGGGAAGCCAGTGGTGCCGCTCGTATAGGCAATGGCCGCCGGAGCGTGCGGGTCGATCGCGGGCCGCGGTACGACGCGACCGGTGACACCCACCGCGCGACACGCGTCGCGCCACGTGCCGAGACCGTACGCGTCGATGGTGTTGCACGGGCACGCGTCGATCGTCTCGGCGATCTCGGGGGTGGTGAGGCAAAGGGTCGCCTCGCTGTCGCGGAGCATGTGGTTCTTCTCGGGTGGCGCGAGCGCGGTGTTGACGCCCACCCAGACCGCGCCGAGACGCATGGCGCCGAGGAATGCCACGACCAGGTCGGGTTGATTGGGTAGCGACGCGCTCACCCGATCGCCGGAAGCCACCCCCAGTGCGGCCAACGTCGTTGCGGCTTGGTCGGCGGCCGCGTCGAGCTCCGCGAACGTGAAGCGCTGATGACGACCTACGAGCGCTTCGTGATGCGGACGCGTTCGACGTGGGGCGTCGAGCACGCTCGCCACGTCACGGGGCCCGTTCGGGATCGGCTGCGGTGGATCGCGCAGCACGAGCCCTAGTCGGTCGAGTTGCACGGCCTGTCTCCCTTCGAGTTCTCGTCGCGGCTCGCGCGATGGCCGAGCTCGGCGACCGGAGCTTGCCAAAAAAGACGGCAGGCCGCGGGCAAAATGCGCCCGAAATCGACTCGGCGCACCGGCGGGCACACGCTAGAGTCTTTGCCTGACCGTGAAGCGGGTCCCGTGAGGCCCGAACGGACAGGATGGTGCCTCGTGGCAGAACGAGAACGACGCTTGACGCCCCCGTTCGGGGGCGTTTTTTTTCCCCGGACCGAAGTTATGGACGCATCGGATCTCCGGCGGGCGATCACACGCATCGCCCACGAGATCGTCGAGCGGAACCACGGGCTCGACGAACTGGTGCTGGTGGGTCTCCAGACCGGTGGAGTGCCGCTGACCGGGCGCATTGCCGCGTCGCTCGCGGAGATCGAGGGCGTGCACGTTCCCACCGGCGCGCTCGACGTGGCGCTCTACCGTGACGACATCGGGTTGCGGCCCGTGCTGCCCGAGGCGATCACCGACATCACTTTCGATGTGAACGGAAAGATCGTGGTGCTCGTCGACGACGTGCTCTTCACCGGTCGAACCGTTCGCGCCGCGCTCGACGCACTGCACGCCTATGGACGCCCGCGTTCGGTGCAACTTGCCGTGATGGTCGACCGCGGACATCGCGAGCTTCCGATCCGCCCTGACTATGTCGGGAAGAACCTGCCGACGCGCCGCGCCGAGATGGTCGTCGTCCATGCCGACGGCGTCGACATCGGCGAGGTGCGCAAGGACGGTCGCGCACAATGAAGCACCTCCTGTCCATCGACGACCTCGGCGGCGAATCCGGCATCGACGAGGTGCTACGGGTCACCGATCGCTTCGTCGAGGTGAGTGCCCGCGACATCCCCAAGGTGCCGGCACTTCGTGGGTACACGGTGGCCTGGCTCTTCTACGAGGACTCGACGCGCACGCGCCTGTCGTTCGAGACCGCCGCAAAACGGCTGTCGGCCGACACGATGAACTTCAGCGTGAGCTCGTCGTCGGTGAACAAGGGCGAGTCGCTGCGCGACACCGTCGAGACCATCGCCGCG
>JANMVY010000728.1:0-2831 GCA_031393535.1 Actinomycetes bacterium
GCCATCGCGTCAGAAGGGGTCACCTAGCCACCGGGTTCGGCCCGACCCGTGCACGGATTGCCAAGCCAGGAGGTTTGCGGTGCCAGCAGCGTCGAGCGAGCAGATCCGTTTCGATGGCCGTGTGGTCGTCGTCACGGGTGCCGGCAAAGGACTGGGTCACGCCTGCTCGCTGCTTCTCGCCGCGCGCGGTGCACAGCTGGTCGTCAACAACCGTCGATCGACTGAGGGGAGCGCCGACTCCGCGGGCGACCTTGCGGCGCTGATCTGCTCGCGCGGCGGAGTCGCAGTCGCCGACGACAGCGATGTGACCTCACCCTCGTCTGCCGATGCCATCGTGGCGCTCGCGTTGGAGACCTATGGCCGCATCGATGCGCTGATCCACAACGCGGGCATCATCGAGAATGGAGCGGTCGGCGACCTCACCGACGAGGACCTTGCGCGCGTCTACGACGTGAACACGCTGTCCGCGTTCCGATTGACGCGCGCAGCGCTGCCCGTTCTGCGTGCGCGGGGGTACGGGCGTATCGTCTTCACGACCTCGACCGCGGCCTTGTACGGCAACGCAGGACTCGCGGCCTACAGCATGGCCAAGGGTGCCCTGCTCGGGCTGATGCGAGCGGTCGCGGCCGAGGAGCAGCCGCACGGCATCCTCGCAAATGCAGTTTGTCCCACCGCGGTCACGCGGATGACCGAGGCATTCGTGCAGGACCCTCGCATGCGCGCGGCTCTCGCGCCGGAGCTCGTGGCGCCAGTCGTCGCATGGCTCGCGAGCGACGTCTGCACGCATACCGCACACGTGATCCTCGCCAGCGGCGGTTTCGTCCGCAGCGCACACGTGCTCCAGAGCGCCGGAGCAGATCTGCGAACCTCGGGCGCATTCGGTCCGGAGGACGTCGCCGCACACGCCGAGGCGATCACAGCCCCGACGGGCCTGCGCGCCTTTCCCGATGCCGGTGCGCATTTCGCCGCGCTCCTCGACGAGTTGCAACACGCGCCCGTCGCTGATCCTGAGTGAAGCCGAACGATTCGACGAGGAGACAGTGAACAACGATCGCGTCCGCATCATCACCGGCGAGTGGGCCCCGTACATCTCCGAGGCATATGAACACGGTGGCATCTCCTGTCACATCGTCTGTGAGGCCTTGGCGCGCCAGGGTTACACCGTCGAGTTCGAGTTCACGATGCCGTGGATCGAGCGCGTGTACGAACTGGCCAAGGTCGGTCAGTACGACGCAACGATGGCGTGGCGCGCGACGGCCGTGCGGCTCGAGCACTTCGTGTCGAGCGCCGATCCGGTCATGGAGAACCGCTACGTCTTCTTCCATCTTCGCAGCCGACCGTTCGACTGGCGGCGCTTCGAGGACCTACGAGCGCTGCGCGTCGCGGGTACACGGGGCTTCAACTACGGGGATCATTTTCGCACGGCCGCGGCCGATGGCCTGCTCGACGTCCACTGGACCGACACGACGACCGAGGCCTTCGGAAAGCTGCTGACCGGCGACGTAGACTTGGTCGCGCACGACCAGGGTGTGGGCCACGAAGACCTACGAGCCCATTTCACGGCGAGTGAGAGTCGCGGGGTCACGTATCACCCGCGCATGACCGACCACCACCTGTCGAACGTGATCTTCCCGCGGGCGAATCTGCAGCGCAGTGTTCAGCTGCGCGATGCATTCGACCAGGGCCTCGCGGAGGCAACGGCGAGCGGCGACGTTCGGCGCTGGGTCGATGATTTCAAACAGGGCTGTTATGGCAATGCGCCGTTCGAAGGCGAATACTGGACACTCGAGAATCCGCTGGTGGCGGAGCCCTGACCGTGTCCCGCCGTGCCGCGGGAGACTTGGCGTCGATCGGTCGTACCGAGGATGTTCACGTGCCGCAACACCCGCTCGTGCTCGTCGGGAAACGCCTCGCGTTCGTGCATGGTCTGCGTGTTGAGCCACAGCACCGCGTCGCCGCGCCGCCACACGTGGCGATACACGAACTCGTCGCGGGTGCAGTGCTCGAGCAGCTCCGCGAGAAGCGCGCGGCCGGCGGCAGGGTCGAACCCGAGCACGTCGACCGCGAAGTCGGGTCCGGTGTTCGGCCACACGCTCTTGCGGCCGGTGCGCGGGTTGCGTTGTACCAAAGACACCACGGTCTCCTGGAACAGGCTGCCCGGATCGCTCGCCTTGAAGTACCCCGAGAAATCGAGGCCGTCGCGCAGGCGGTACTTCACCGCGATGTCGTCGATGCGCGCACGTGTCACCGCCGGCAACGCCGCGTGGGCCGCGCACAGGTTGACGAACTTCGTGTCGCCCCCGAGGCCGGGAATCACCAGGGCGTCGAGGTAGAGGAACTCGATCAGCGGCGGTTGGAACGAGAGATCGCTGTGCCACGTGACGGTGCCGGATCCGCCGGTGCCCACCACGCCGTCGGCGTCGCGGTTCGACACGCGGTTGATACCGGGTTGATCGGGTAGCCGTGACTTGTCGGCGAGCGTGGGCCGCAGCGGGCCGATCGCCGAGCAGAGGTCGGCCACCTGCTGGTTGGTGGGCGGAGCGTCACCATTGCGGAACAGCAACACCAGATGATCGTCGATCGCGGCAACGAGGCGCGACCGCACGGCGTGATCGACGTGCGTGGCGAAGTCGAAACCGTGGACCTCGGCACCGAGCGGCGCGTCGAGGGGCGTCACGGTGAAGCTCACGCGCGGTCACTCCCGGCCGGGCGGCGCGGGTCGTCGGCGATGGTGATCGGCCGCCGCTCGCCCAGCGGGTGGTGTCCTTCGGTCGTGCGTGCCGGCTCCTCTAGGTGCTGCGTCATGATCCCCCGAGGCGGCTCGCGTCGAA
>JANMVY010000645.1:0-1723 GCA_031393535.1 Actinomycetes bacterium
GTCGATGCGCATGCCGTCGAGCACGACGCGATGGCTGATCTGCACCGAGGCGTCGTGGCGCAGGAACTCCTCGACGGCGTTCTTCGTGAGCTCGGGCCGGTCGCGCAACAACCGCAGCTGGTCGGGATGACGGAACAACGCAACCTGTGCGTTGCCGAGAAGGTCTTGGGTGGTCTCGTGGCCGGCCTGCAACAACAAGATCAGGTTGGCGACGAGCTCGGTGTGGCTGAGTTTGTCGCCGTCGGCTTCGGCGATGAGCAGCGACGACAACAAGTCTTCGCCGAGCGCGGACTTGCGGGCCTCGGCAAGCTCGGTGAAGTAGGTGACGAGACCCCGCGCGGCTTCATCGCCCCGCCGCGACACGTCGTCAGTGAGGAACTTCTCGCCGGCGCGTGCGAAATCCCACGACAACGCCTTGATCGTGGGGAAGTCTTCCTCGGGGATGCCGAGCACGTGTGCGATCACGTTGAACGGGAGCTCATAGTTGAACTGGTCGACGAGCTCGGCGTGACCGTCGGCCGCGAAGCGATCGCACAGCTGGTTCGTGACCATCTCGGCGATGGGGCGCCACCGCGCCATCGCTCGCGGCGTGAACGCCGACTTGACGAGGTTGCGGACCCGTTGGTGCGGCTCGGGGTGCTGCCAGATCAACACGTTGCGCATGACATCGGTCCATGAGCCGTCGCCGTGCGTGAAGGCTTCGTCGATGACTGCGGGGTCGTTCACGACGCGCGGGTTCTTGAGGAAATCGTCTGCGTCGGCGAACCGGGTGACGATCCACGCGCAGTGAAAGAGCTCGGGCCGGCACTGATGCACCGGCGCGATGCGGCGCAGCTGGTGATACAGCGGGTAGAGTTCACCGCGCCGTTCGGGATCGACGATGCAGGCCATGATCTCGTGCGGGTCGGTGGGTAGCCCCGGCGGGTTCCAGTCGACCGGTTCGAACGTGGCCGGGATGCCCGGCGCCTTTACGGTTGCCGCCATCGGTTCTACCCCTCTTCGGTTCGACGCGCCCCCGGCGCTCGCCCATGGTACCCGTCGCGGTGGTGGCGCCCAGCGGGGCGATGAAGAGTGCCATTGTGGGGGCGGTTCGGCGGCCTCGGGGGCTGGGGTGGCCTGGGTCGGTTCGTTCTTTGTCGCGCTGTCCACGTACTCGGTGGTTCAGGCCACAAAGAACGCAGCGGTCATGGCGTGGGTCGTGTGTTGCGCGACGCTATCTGTCATATCCGCGAGGACCACGTCGACCACCACCCGGATCCACCGGATCAGATGATCCGTCGGAATCAGGCTGTCCGGGTTCAACGTGGCGGTTCGTTACGGAGGGCGTGAAGCGGATCTCGCTCAGGGGTGGTCGGCGACGAAGTAGGTGAGCGAGCGGATGAGCCCCTCCGCGACAACGAAGAGGTCCATCACGTGTATCGGCGGCGTCGCGGCCAGGCCGACGCCGAGTTCGGCTGCGGCGCCGTCGCGGTTGACGATCTCGACCATGAGCTCGACGGCCACCCGGTCGCCGGCGACCAGCCACGGCCCGAGCGGTCGGGGCTGGGGTCGGGCCAAAGCGATCGACGCCGCGTAGAACTGTGCGATCGCGGCGCGTCCGTCGACGATGCGCCCGAGGCCGATCAGCCGGGCGTCGAGGTGGAAGAGCTCGGCTACCGCAACATCGCCCGCGCGCATGCATGCGAAGTAGCGCTCGACGACGGCGGTTGCTTCGGCGGGCACG
>JANMVY010000653.1:0-2919 GCA_031393535.1 Actinomycetes bacterium
TCGATCGTGCGAGCTTCAGCTCACCGATGCGGTACTCGTTCTGCTTCGGCGAGAACGAGGAGGCGAGCGCCTGGGAGCCGTTGCACGTGCAGCGCGGCTACGCGGCCGAGCAGTCCACCGTCACGGTGCACTCGTTCATGAGCTTCGTGCCCGCGTCCGACGTGACGAGCCGCACCTGTGAGGCCATCGCGGACTCGATCGTCAGAACCATGCGCAGCAAGGGCATCGGTGGCGATCACTGGCTCGCCGACGAGCACAACGTCGTCGCGGTGATGGGCAAGGAACATCACCGCTACTTCATCGAGGCGGGCTGGTCCAAAGCCGACCTCCAGAACTACCTGTGGCCGCGCATCCACGAACCCGCGAGTGGGCCCGATGACCGCTTCTGCAACATCGCCAAGCCCGAAGGAATCCTCGTCGTGGCGGCCGGCGGTGCGGGCATGGCCGAAACCTGGCTGCTCCTGCCCCACCTCGCGCGGGCCATCACGAAAGTCATCGAGCCGGCGCACGCCTGAAGGCGTACCATTTCCCTATGACGATCATCGGTCTCGACCCAACGAGCGGTCCCATCGAGGGTGGCAACCACCAGCTTGCCCCGCGTCCGCGAAGCCTGAGCGGGCAGGTGCTCGGCCTCGTCGCCAACGGGCTCGGTCGCGGCGAGGACATGCTCGACGCGGTCGCCCGCAACCTGATGGCCACAGACGACCTGGCCGGGGTGATCAAAGTCGTCAAGGGCAGCGTGTCGATCCCGCCCTACCCCGACGACTGGAGTCGGCTCACCGAAGGCGCAACGGTCGCCATCACCGGTTTCGGTGGTTGAGGCAGCTGCAGCGCCCGCAGTTTGCGGGACGCAGTCGAGCTCGAGTGGGCCGGTATCGCTTCGGTGTGCATCGTGCACGCCGAGATGAACGGCTCGGCCCGCGCCATCGCGCGCATCAGCGGCCATGAGGACTACGAGTTTCTGTCGGTCGATTACCCCCACATCCCCATCGCGATCTGGACACCCGACGAGGTGCAACACATCGCCGACACCCTCACCCCACAGATCCGTGATCTGTTGGTGAAGCAGTTGCCGCCGATCTGAGCTTCGGTGAGGTTCAGATCACATCGGCGATAGTGCCCGGTTGTAGACCCGCCGCGCGGATGGCGGCAACAATCGCCGGCAACGCGTTCGCGTCCTCGGATTGCGAACCGACATGGAACAGCAGGATCACGCCCGGCCCCAGACCCTTGTTGCAACGGGCTGCGATCGCCTCGGGGCTGAGACCCTGCCAGCCGAGCGAATCAATGGTCCACATCGCGTTGTACCGGTACCCCTCGGCCCCGAGGACCTTTTCGGTCTGCCCGTCGACGTCGCCGTAGGGCGGGCGGAACCACGGCTTGCTGCTCTTGCCGGCGAGCGCTATGAACACATCGTCAGCACGACGTATCTCGTCGACCCGTGCGTCGCGGCTCAACGCGAGCCGCCCGGACGACACGCCGGTCCACGACTGGTGCGAGTAGGTGTGGTTGATGAGGTGATGGCCCTCGTTGACAATGCGCCGGAACGCATCGGGGTTCTGCTCGGCCCACTTGCCGGTCATGCCGAAGCTGGCCTTGATGCCCTCGGCCAACAGGTAGTCGAGGATCTGCCCTGCGTACCCGAAGTCGGACCCCGCATCGAAGCTGAGCGCCACGATCGGTTTGCCGTTCGCGCCCCGCGATAACCGCTGCGCGGGCGTGCCCTCGGGGGCGTTCGGATCGACCGGCGTGGGGGCCACGGTGGCCGGCGGTTTGGGCGGCGCAGTCGTGGCGGGTGACTTCGGCGTAGTCGTGGTGGGCGGCGCAGTCGTGGTGGGCGGCTCGGTGGTGGTGCTCGGGGTGCTCGTGGTGGTCGATGGTGAGGTGCTGGTGGAGACCGCCACGCTTTCGACAGTGGTGGTCGTCGACTCGAGCGGCGTCGCCTCGTCGCGACCCCCACCCGCGCACGCCGCTGCGACAAGCAGCGACGTCACGCCGAGCACCAAGAGACGCAGCGAGGGTCGGGTCACAGATGCGCAGACTAGCGATGCCGCGTCGGGCCTACGTCACGGAGAGCCCGTGACGCGTGGCCGTCATCGTCGAACCTATGACCGCGCGTCACGGGCTCGCCGTCGAAGCCGAACCCCATTAGGTTGCCCCCATGATCGATCCCTACAAGGACTATGACCTCAGCGGACGCGTCGCCGTGCTCACGGGTGGCGGCTCCGGCATCGGAGCATGCTCGGCCGAGTTGCTGGCGGCAGCAGGCGCCGCGGTGGTGCTGGGCGATGTCGACCTCGCGACCGCCGAGGCTGTCGCGGCCAAGATCCGCGATGGTGGGGGACGTGCCGTGGCGCAGCAGACCAACGTTGCCGTGAAAGCCGATGTCGACGCACTCGTCGATCGCGGTGTGCGCGAGTTCGGCCGAGTCGATGTTATGGCCAACATCGCCGGCATCATGAACACCGACCTGCTCGTCGACGTCACCGAGGACGTGCTCGATCGCATGATCGCCGTCAATCAAAAGGGCGTGTACTTCGGGTGCCAGGCCGCCATGTCGGTCATGGTGCCGCAAGGCTCGGGCAGCATCATCAACGTCGCCTCGGCGGCAATCGACTACCCGAACGCCAATGTGTCGGTGTACGCGATGACCAAGGCCGCTGTGGCCATGCTCACCCGCGAGCTCGCCATTGAGGCAGGCCCATACGGCATCCGCGTGAACGCAATCGCGCCGGGCAGCACCCCGACGAACTTCAACCGACAGTCGCGCTCCGACGCCGCGGGCAACATCGATGTCTCCAAGCTCCAGGCGTACATGGACCGCAACACCGAGATGTCGCCGATCGGCCGGGTCGGCGAAGCGATCGACCAGGCGCACCTCATCCACTACCTCGCGTCCGACGCGTCGAAGTTCGCCAC
>JANMVY010000735.1:0-4614 GCA_031393535.1 Actinomycetes bacterium
ATGTCGATCAGCGACCGCATTTACTGCCTCGAAGCGGGGGCGGTCATCGCCGAAGGCACGCCGCTCGAAGTGCGCAACGATCCGAGGGTGATCGCGTCGTATCTGGGCACCGACGAGCGAGCCATCAACCGCAGCGAGATCATCGCCCCCAAGGCATAGGTGACCGGCGCCGAAGGAATCGAACGAGCTCGCGAGCGCGCTGCGAACCGCCAGGAGAGACTCGGTCAACAGCCGGCGGAGGGTGAGGTTGCGCCCGGGATCGTGACCACCGCGTTCGCGGCCCCGTCCCGAGACGCCAGCTGACGACAACGCGGCGAACCGGTTCCGACGGGCAGGACCAATCGGCCCTTGACACGGGCCACCGCGGAGGTGACGAGCACGGCCCGCGTGGGCGCCGGCTAGTCGCGCCACGCGGGACGTTCACCGTGACCACCCCACTTGCCACATGGCCGATCGTGTCGGCCGACGCGGTGCCGCGTGCTGCGCGGCGTACAACGACTGGATGCTGGAGCGACTCGTGGGCACCTCCGAACGCATCAAGGTCGCGGCGATGATTCCCACGTGGACGGTCGAGGGAGCGCTCGGCGACTTGCAACGCTGCGCGGCGAACGGGTTCGCTGCGGCGCTGGTACCCATGGTCGCGACACCTGGCTGGAACCATCGCCAGTGGGACCCCTGTGGGACGCGATCACCGAGACAGGCCTTCCCGTCGCGATGACCAAGGCACTGGTCACGACATGATCTGGGTGCGCGGCCCGGGTGCGGCCACCACCAAACTCCTTGCAACGCAGGCCATCGGGTCGCGCACGGCCACCCTTCTCGCCGCATCCGGGGTACTCGAGCACTACCCCTTGCTGCACGTGGTGTTCGTCGAGGTGAACACCAGCTGGCCGGCGTGGACCATGCACACCGCCGACGAGTACTACCGCGCGCATGCCAGTTGGTCGGCTCCGAAACTCGCCGAGTTGCCGAGCCGGTACATGCGCCGCGAGCTCCACGCCACGTTCCAACGCGATCCAGTGGGCATCGCGAATCGCGCTATGACCGGCGTCGACTGCCTGCTCTGGGGTGGCGACTATCCACACCCCGAAACCACCTATCCACACTCGGTGCAGGTGCTCGGCACGCTGTTCGATGGTGTCGACGACGCCGATGTCACGCCGATCGTCGGTGGGACCGCGGCGCGATTGTTCGGCCTCGGCCTCGCGGCGAACCGCCGGCGACGATCGCGACCTGTCCATCGAGAACCCTCACCCCAACGCCTCCACGAGTCCGGTTCACCCTCCCCACGACGAGCGGGCGCAACCGTAACGTCTCGTCCGCGCGCTACGTTCCCCGGATGGAGCCGATGTCGGCCGATGCCGCGCCGGTGATGAGCGAGTACCAGCCGGTGTTGGGCACGGTGCTCAAGTTGTGCGGGGTCGCCGCGGACAACACGGTGGTCGCGGCCGCAAAGCAACGTGCCCTGGCCGAGATCGATCGCCTCGAGCTCGTGTTCAGCGTCTATGACGACGCGAGCGAGCTGTGCAGGTGGCGACGCGGCGTCGACATCGCAATGAGCGACGACTTGGTCGCGTTGCTCGAAACGACCGCGGTGTGGTTCGGCCGCGGCAGGGGAGCGTTCAACCCGTCGATCCGCATGCTCATGGACCTGTGGCGGGGCGCCGCGGCGAGCGGCCGACCTCCTGAGCGTGAGGTGCTTCGCGAGGCTGCGCGGTCGATCGCCACGTTGCCGTTCGACATGCGCGACGGCCGGGCGCACCGTCGTGGCGATTGCCGCAATGTCGAGCTCAACGCGATGGCCAAGGGGTATATCGTCGATCGGGCAGCCGCCGCGGCGTGCTGTGATGCGCGCGTCAGCGGTTTCATGGTGAACCTCGGGGGCGATCTGGTGCATTGCGGGGCGGGCTCGATGGTCGTCGGTGTCGAAGATCCGCATCGGCCTTATGACAATGCGCCGCCGAGCGTCGTGATCGAGATCTCCGGTCAGGGGCTTGCCACGAGCGGGTCAGCCCGGCGCGGGTTCCAGGTCGACGACCAGTGGTTCGGTCACGTGCTCGACCCGCGTTCTGGCGAACCCGTTGACCACGTGCTGTCGGCGAGCGTGATCGCGCCCGATGCCTGCACCGCTGACGTGGTCGCAACGATCGTGGGAGTGCTCGGGGTGCGTGAGGGGCCTGCGTTCGCCGACACGCTCGATGCCGTCGGCGCGTGCCTCATCGATCGCGACGGCACGCGGTGGTGCAACGCGTTCTGGCGCGCGCACGAGCGCGATTGATCGGTGAGGATCAGCGCATTGTCCTGACGATGAGCATCAGCGACAACACGGTGAACGCGGCGGCGAACGTGAGCGCACGCCGTCGGCGCCTCTTCTGCAAGACCTGGATCCCGAGACCGGTCACCGCGACGGCCACGAGGATGACCGCGGCGACATCGATGGTCCAGTTCCACGACGAACTGGTATCGCGGCCCTTGTGCAGGTCGTTCAGGACACCGAGAAGGCCTTGCTCCTCGACCGTCAGGGTGTAGTGACCCGTGCCGAGGTCGAACACGAGGTCGGCAGCGTAGCCGGGCCCCTTGAAGCCAACGGTTCCCTCGGTGTCGTTAGCCTGGTAGCCGGCGACGGTGCCCCGCACCCCGTTGGCTTTGCGCACATACTCGGTGACCGCGAGGAAATCGACCGAGCCCTTCGACGCGAATCCGGCGGGGACCGTACCCGCGTAGGTGTGGGTTGTCGGCGAACCGCCGAGAGTCCACGACGGATGGTTGAGCGTGAGCCCGGTGATGCCGAAGAACAGCACGATCAACAGGCTGATCATGCTGATGTAGACGTGCAGCCAGCGGGTCCATCGCCCGACGCGCCGACTACGCACGCGCCGACGAGCGGCGGCGCTCGCGGGGGACGAGGTGTCGTCGATCAGGTCGTTCGTCTCGTCGTCGTCGTCGAGATCCGTAATGACCGTGTCAGGCAACGAAGGCCACCGATGCTGCGGTGAGTTCACCGCTGGGGGGGAGTTGCTTCTGGAAGGCGGTCGACCCGATGGTGATCGACTCGCGGATCAACTCGTACGGCCCGTGCTCGCGAGCGGCTTCGATGCAGACGAAGTAGTTACCCTGCGTGGCGAGCACGCCGTCGTTGTTCTTGCCGTCCCAGGTGACCGAGTAGGTGCCCGCGACGCGCGTCGCCCCGGAGATGGTGCGCATCGTGTCGGCGCCGCCCTTGGCGACGCGGGCACGGTCGACCGAGTACCAGCGGCGCAACTCGTTGACGTACTTCGATTCCGATGCCTTGAACCACAGGCTGACGGTGCGGAGCAGCGCACCTGTCGCGTCTTCGATCCACACCGCGACAAACGGATTGTTCACCCGGCCACCCCCTGCGACGGGGGCGAACGAGAAGTTGACCGTGAGCTGGCCCTCGGTCGGCAGCGTCGGGCCGGTCACCGTCGCCGCGGTTGTCGTGGACGGCGCGTTGGCCTTCGCCGCGGTCGTGGTGCTCGAGGAGGTCGCGAGCACATCGTTGCCCGACGATGAGCAGGCAAGGCCCGGCGCGAGCGCCAACGTGCCGAAAAGTAGTGAACCCTTCAACATGGCGCGACGAGAAACGAGCTCGTAACGCGACTCGGAATCGGACATGGGCGCCAGCCTTCGTGCAATCGGTTGGGCTCGGCGAGCGTATGTTCGACCGTGTGCGAGTCATCCGCACGAAGTGGAAGAAAACGGTAAGAACTGTTGATGGGAGCCGGATGCGGGTCGGCGCGCTGCAGCTAGGTTCTCGCTCATGGAACCATCTCCGCCGATGCGCGAGACCGCAGAGATCACCGCCACGTTCGTGCACGCCGACGATGTCGCATGGCAGCACGTCCGCACGCAAATGCATCCCGACGGGCAGAAGTCGGTGCGCGAGAAGTGGTTCGTCATCGGCCGCGAACCGCAGTTCTTGTCGATGTACGGAAAGTGGGACCCGGGCATGATCGTGCACCGTCACGGCCATTACAGCCATCAGGTCGTCTACGTGCTCGGCGGGGGTATGTGGAGCGGCGAGCGGTGGTGCCCGGCCGGAACACACATCGATCTGCCCCTCGGTGCGGCGGTCGGCCCGTTGATCGCGGGCCCGGACGGCGTCGAGCTGTTCGAGGTGATGATGGGCGACCCGCGCTCGTGGGAGGCCGACCGCGAAGGCTTCCACGAGCTGCTCGAATCGCGCGACGTCATCGCGCTACCGAACCCGCCCGTACAGCTGCCCGACTGGCTGGAAGACAAGCGCAGCGACCACGCATGACTCGGCCGCAGCCGGGCGCGCTGTCACTGCGCCATGGTGAGTGATCCTTCGTACTTGTAGCCGAGGCCACGGATCGTGACGATGCGCGACGGGTGGCTCGGGTCGTGTTCGATCTTCGACCGCAATCGCTTCACGTGGACGTCGAGCGTCTTCGTGTCGCCGTGGTAGTCGTGGCCCCATGTGCGGTCGATGATCACCTCGCGGGGTAGCACCCGCCCGGCGTTTTCCATGAGGAGCACGAGCAACTCGAACTCCTTCAAGGGAAGGTGCACGCGCGCACCGCGCACCGTCACCTCGTGACGTTGCGGGTCGACATGGACATCGCCCACCTG
>JANMVY010000736.1:0-2403 GCA_031393535.1 Actinomycetes bacterium
TTCAGCATCAACGACGCCAAGCACGACAACGTCACCGGCATCGGTGTGATCGAAGGGTCCCACCACGTGGAGGTCTGGGACAATTGGCTGCACGATCTCCCCGCGTGCGGCGTGTGCAGCGCCCGCAGCATGGGGTTCAACGATTACCGGTACAACCGGATCTGGACGACCGCCGGGTACAGCCGTTACAACCAGAGCGCCATCTCGTTGTACAGCTCACGCAACAACGGCCAACCCAGTCGCGACGGTAACGGCTACTCCGACTACGTGGTTGGGAACATGATCTGGAACTCGCAGCGCGTCCGCGGGCGGGTGACGGACGGGAACTGCATCATCATCGACAGCAACAACGGCGACCGAATCAACGCCGCCTACCTCGGGCGCGTCTATGTCGCAAATAACCTGTGCGTCGCCAACTACGGACGCGGCGTCCACGTGGTCTCGTCCAACAACGTGGACGTCGTGGCGAACACTCTGTGGCACAACATCCGCGACGGACTCGACGGCCATCAAGGCGAACTCGACGCGGTCTACTCGAGCAACGTGAACTTCGTGAACAACCTCGTGGAAACCGTGCCAGCCGCAAACGTCTTCGACAGTTGGGGAATCGGAGCCAACGTCGCGATGGCCGGTAACCTCTTCAACGGCCCCACCGACCGACAGTTTGCCGGGTCTGGCTACACGATGGTGGCGGACCCGGCGATGATCGCGCTCACCAACCCCCAATCCGACCCACGCGCCGGTGACTTCCGACCACGAAACGGCTCCGTCACGATCGGTGCAGGCGTCACCTCCTACCACGACTTCTACCACGACGTCCCGCTCCCGAAAGTGGACTTCGCCGGAAAGCCACGCCCCGCATCCTCACCAACCGTCGGCGCACTCGAGCCGTGACGTTCCCGGGGTGACAACCGACGGTGTCGGACCTTTCAGCCATGCCGGGGCCGGGTCGCAGTCGCCGGATCCGTCGACAAACAGGTTGTGGAGCGTGCTGTGCGAGACCGACGTGGCGATCACCCATCACCTCGGCAATCGGCCGTACCTGTTCGCGTGCTGCGCCGGGATCCGACACCGCAAGCCGCGATCTTTACGTCGATGCCCGCGTTCGCGTTGGCCGAAAGCATGGCCGTCGCCTTCCCCGACGACGAGCGCGATCTACTCGTGCACGGCAACGTCGCGCGCATCTACAACCTCTGACCGTCGATCGGGAGCAACTTCAGTCGGTGAGCCAGTCGGTGAGCGACGCGTCCTCCCAGTCGTCGGGGCCGTACACGGTGCGCGGTAGGGGAGTCATCACGTGGGTGTCACCGCCGGTGACGAACTCGGCTGAACATCGTTCCCACGCGACGATGCGATCATCGATTTCGCCTTCGTCGCAGAGCCCACGCGTTGTGTCACGGTTTTGGCGGAAGCGCACCTGATCAGCGATGGAGGTGGCCCACACCATGATCACCTCGTGCTGGTTCGACATCACCTCGTACAGGCCCGTCGCCCGATGTCCGTATTCGGCGAGCATCGGTGCGCGCTGTTCGTTGACCGCGGACAAGAACTCGAGCGCGCTGCCGGGGCGCACCGTGAGGATCTCGTTGACGAACAACGTGCCCTTGATGCCGGCGGCGGCGATCTGCTCGGTGCTCGGGCTACCGGGTACGCCACCGCAGAGCCGGTCGAAACCACCACTGCGCCACTTCGCGGCCTCATCCCACCAATCGCCGTAGAAGGCCTTGCGGCGCTTGAGGTTCATGCGGTCGACGTTCGACGCCCAACCTTTCCAGCCGCGCGAGCCGATGTCCCAGATGTTCACGACCTGAGGCCAGCGGCCGCCGCCCGCCGCGCACACGTAGAACGAGCCCTGCAGCCCGAACATCTCGGGCATGCGGAGCACCGGATCCTTCCAGAGATGCTCCATGTAGGAGTACTGCCCTTGACCGACGATGTCGACGGTTTCGTACAGGAAGAGGTCGCGCGCGGTCATGGTCAGGCCCCCGGTGCCGGTTCGGTGAACGTCTCGCCCACGAGCTGCTCGCTGAGTGACCAAAGCCGTCTCGCGCTCGCGGCGTCGCGCGCCCACGACGCATGCGTGGTGCACACGGCGCAGTCGGCGAGGTAGGTGCCGCCCTTGCCCTCGAGCTCCGATGCGGTGGCAGCCCACACGGTTGTGGCAGCGCCCTGCTCGATCGATTTGTACCCGACCGAAGCACCGGGAACCGATGCCGCAGCAGAAGCTGCGATGCGTTCGCGCAACAACGACATGTCGGCGCTGGTCATGTACCGACCGAGCTCGGTGACGATCATGCCGGGATGCACCGCGTACGACTGCACACCGAGCGGCGCGAGCCGGCGGTCGAGCTCGACGGAGAAGAGGATGTTCGCGGTCTTCGCCTGGCCGTACGACTGGAACTT
>JANMVY010000744.1:0-1670 GCA_031393535.1 Actinomycetes bacterium
CATGGAGCGAGCGGGCGAGATACGAAGCGGGGGTGGCGGGCGAACCTCGGGCGAGATGGAGTGGCGATTGCCGTATGGCGCGTTCAGTGCGGCGAACTGGATCGCCATGATGGCGAATCGCCACATGCAGACCTACGGCACCACGCGCGAACAGTTGGGCGCCATCGCCTTGAACGCGCGCGCGAACGCGGCACGAAATCCCTCGGCGGTCTACCGTGACCCGATCACCATGCACGACTACCTGTCGGCGCGCCCGGTGACGACGCCGTTCGGTCTCTACGACTGCGATGTGCCGTGTGACGGTGCGGTCGCGGTGGTGGTGTCACACGTCGAGACGGTGCCCGATCTGCGCGCACCTGTCGTGCGCGTCGAGGCGGTCGGCACGGCGGTCGGCGAGCGCATCTCGTGGGATCAGGGCACCCTCGTGCACGAGCCGGTGCTCGAGGGCGCGGCGCGCCACGTGTGGTCTCGTACCGACCTCACGCCCAGCGACATCGATGTGATCGAGCTCTACGACGGGTTCACGTTCAACTGCTTGTCGTGGCTCGAAATGCTTGGCTTCTGCAAGGTGGGCGAAGGTGGTCCGTTCGTCGAAGGTGGCGCGCGCATCGCGCTCGACGGCGAGTTGCCGCTCAACACACACGGTGGCCAGCTCTCGGCCGGGCGGTTGCACGGGTGGGGTTTCCTCCACGAAGCATGTGTGCAGCTGCGCGGCGAAGGCGGCGAGCGGCAAGTGTCGAAGCAGCCCGAGGTGGCGTTGTTCTCGGCGGGCGGTGGTCACCCCGGCGGGGTCATGATCCTGACGCGGTAGCGCGCCGGCACCAGATCAGTCTGGTCGTCCGGCGGCGGCGCGGAACGACCCGACGATCTCCGCGTATTTGTCGAACGCCCCGGCCGAGTCATTCGGCACCGCGATCGGCATGCGAAAATCGGTGACACCTGCCGCCGCGAGGTCGGGCACCTTGGCCATGGTGGCCGCGAGGTCGGTTGCGCCATCGGCGCCTTTCACCGGCAGGAGGTTGCCGACCACCTGCAGGCCGTCGAACGAGCCGCCTGCCGCCTCGACGAGCGACCGCATCTCGGCGATGCCCGCGACGATGTCGGAGGCCGCCGGACCCCACGGGATCCAACCGCTCCCGAAACGGACGATGCGGCGCGCCACGAGCGCGTTGGCCGTGCCCGACACCCAAATGGGCACGCCACCCGCCTGGCGCGGCTTGGGCATCGAGTGGATCGCCGTGAACTGCAGATGATCGTCGGAGAAGTCGGCGCGCATCTCGCGCCAGATCGTCTGCAGTACCGCGAGCGTGTGGTCGAGCAGCTTGCCGCGACCGTCGAACGACAAACCGGCCGCGTCGTACTCCTCCTTCTGCCAACCGACGCCGACGCCGAGGTCGACACGGCCACCCGACAGCACGTCGAGCGTGGACAAGGACTTGGAAAGCACGATGGGCCGCCGCAACGCGGCGATCAGGATGTTCGTGCCGAGTCGCACCCGCGTGGTCATGCCGGCGACGACCGAGAGCAGGGTGAGGGGCTCGAGCCACTGACCGTCGGGGCCGGTGGGCTGCTTGCCCCCTTTGCTGCCACCGAGCTCAGGGCGGCCGTAGGCCTCGAGATTCTCGCCGTAGACGACGTGATCGGACACGACGAGTCGATCGATGCCGGCC
>JANMVY010000758.1:0-1589 GCA_031393535.1 Actinomycetes bacterium
GTTCGAGATCGTGTCGTTCACCAAGGGCGAGTCGGTCATCATGAAGAAGTCGCCGACGTACTACGGCGGCGAGGTGTACCTCGACGAGATCAAGTTCGTCGACCTCAAGAGCTCCGACAAGTACGTCGACGGCATGAAGACCGGCACGGTCAACGTCGGCTTCCTGCGCACGCCGGTGTCCGTCGCGAACGCGAAGGCCGACAAGTCGCTCGGTGGCATCGATTCGTACATCCAGGCCGGCGGCATGTTGCTGTCGAACGGTGGTGTCAAGCTGACCTGCAAGGACGCGAAGCCCGAGCCGTTGTGCGTTGGCAAGCCCGATGGTCAGATCGCGACCACGCCGAACACCGCCGACGTGAAGGTCCGTGCCGCGGTGGCTCTCGCAGTCGACCCGGCGGTCATCAACGCCCGCGCCAACGACGGCAAGGGTCTGCCGAACAACGCGCTGTTCGACAAGAACTTCTCGCTCGACCCGGGTGTGGCGGGCGTCAAGCCCGACCCGGCCGCCGCGAAGAAGCTTCTCGACGAGGCGAAGGTGGCGGGGGCGACCGGCAAGATTCGTGTGGCGTGCACCAACCAGCCCGAGCGGGTCGCGTTGGCCACGGCGCTCGACACGATGCTCAAAGCCGCTGGTTTCGAACCGACGGTCAAAGCTGACATCGACACCACCACCCAGATCGGTGAGATCATCACGAAGAAGGACTTCGATCTCGGCTGCTGGGGCATGTCGATCCCGAACGACGACACTGCGATCCTCGCGCTGGTCCAGAACTTCTGGTCGGCGTCGCCCACCAACCGCGTCGGCTACTCCAGCCCGACGTGGGATGCGGCGTTGAACGTGGCACTCGCGGCCAAGGACGACGCAGCCAAGAAGGCCGCGTACAAGACGCTCGCCGAGCTCTGGAACAAAGATCAGCCCTCGATCATCTTCGAAACGGTGATCGAGCGGATTGCGTACCAGAACAAGGTGCATGGCATCTCGATGAACGTGTCGAGCATGTTCTTCCTCGACAAGGCGTGGCTCGAGAAGTGATCTGAGGTTTCCTCGAAAGACGTGAGTGGCCCGGGCCTCGCCCGGGCCACTCACGTCTTCGACCCATGTCGCCGGCTCGGCCGAATCAGCCGAGCCAGTTCGCGCCACCACCGCCGACCGCCGCGGCGGCGCCGCCGCCCGCAACGTGCGCGTCGATCTCACCCGTGGCGTAGCCGAGCGTGCGCAAAACTTCGCGGGTGTCGGCCCCCGGCGCCGGCGGCCCCCGGCGCACCGACGCAGGGGTTGCCTCGAGGGTGACCGGGAAACGCAGCACGGTGGCCGTTGCGCCGCCTGGCACCGGCACCTGCACGGTGAGACCGAGGTGGCGCACCTGCGGATCGGCGAACGTCTCGTCGACCCGGTACACCGGACCGGCGGGGATGCTCGCGGCGTTCAGTCGATCGACCCACACCTGCACCGTTTCGGTGGTGAGGCGCGACTCGCACGCCGCGTCGAACGCGTTGCGGTTCGTGCGCCGCGCGTCGGTGGTCGCGAAGCGCTCGTCGTTGAGCAACCCATCGGCACCGATGATGTCGAGGAACACCTCGAGCGACTT
>JANMVY010000783.1:0-6664 GCA_031393535.1 Actinomycetes bacterium
TCGATGAGTGGTCGAGCGATCGACAACACGATGCCGAGTACGCCTACCCCGATCCACAAGAGCGCGAAGCTCTCGGCCAGCTTGCGGCGACGGACGAACTCGAGCACGACGATCACGTTTACCAACGCGATGACCGAGACGAAAACGACAAGCTTCCAGGTCATCGCACACCTCGTTCGGAGAGCGGGCGGCGCACGCGGTGCAACAGCACGACCATGGTCACGCGAACCAGATGGAACGCGCTGCGCCAGTGACCCGACGACGGTGTGCCGCCGAGACGCTCGCGCATCTCGACCGCGATCTCGACCACCCGAAGGTCGCGATCCGCGGCGATGAGCAACGCCTCGACGGTGTCGCTCAGATACGCGCTGGGGTACGCGGGCGCGAATACTTGCAATGCCTTCGGACCGAATGCACGAAAGCCACTCGTCGTGTCGGAGATGGGGGTGTGCAGCCGCCGCGAAACCATACGCGAGAGCATGCGCATGCTCAGACGACGAAGGAGCGATACGTGGTATCCGGCCGCCGTTCGCGCGTACCCCGCGGCAAATCGCGAGCCGACCACGAGATCGACCCCGTCGTCGTCGAGACGGGCCAGCAGGCGCGCCGCCTCACTCGGCAGGTGCTGACCGTCTGCGTCGATCTGCACCACCCGTTCATACCCGCGCAGCGCGGCGTAGCGAAGGCCGGTGCGGATGGCCCCGCCGACGCCGAGGTTGAACGGATGGCTGAGCACAGTCGCCCCGGCGGCGCGCGCGACACGTGCGGTGGCGTCGGTGGAGCCGTCGTCGACGACCAAGACGTCCGCGCGCAGCGTCTCGATCACGTCGTCGATGACGCGACCAATGGTCTCGGCCTCGTTCAGAGCCGGAATGACAACGAGCAAGCCAGTCAGGTGATCCTCCGCCGCGCGACCCGCCGACCTTACTCGACCACAACCCTCTCGACAGCGGTCGAAACACTACGCTCGGAGGCTCATGAGCGGGCCCGCAGTCACCGTCGTCACCGTCGCGTACGGCGCGGAGCCGTGGCTCGAGCGCTCGGTCGACGCATGCCTCGCATCAGACGGGGTCGACGTCGACGTCGTCGTGGTCGACAACGGGTGCACCGACGGCGCTGTCGAACGTCTCCGCGACCGCCCCCGGGTCACGGTCGTGAACGACGGATCGAACACCGGGTTCGCCGAGGGGTGCAACATCGGTGTGCGAACGGCCACCGGCATCTATGTCGCGCTCGTGAACCCCGACGCCCTCATCGCACAGGACGCACTCGCGAAGCTGGTGGCGGTCGGGGCCCGCGACGATGTGGGCATCGCGACTGCCAGCGTGCGCCTCGCAGACCGCCCCGAGCTGTTGAACGCGGCCGGCCTTGCGCTGCACTTCCTCGGCGTCAGCTGGGCTGGTCGATTCGAGGAGCCCGCCGCGGACCACGCCTTCGAACACGATGTGGCCGGGGGCAGCGGCGCCGGCATGGTGATTCGACGCGACCGCTGGGACGAGATCGGCGGACTCTGCCCCGAGTTCTTCGCCTACTACGAGGACTGCGACTTTTCGATACGCGTGCGCCAGCACGGTTGGCGGGTGGTGTACGTCCCTGACGCCGTCGTGCTGCACCGCTACGAGTTCAGCCGCAACAACGGCAAGTTCTTCCTCGTCGAACGAAACCGCATGGTGATGGTGCTCTCGTTGTGGAGCACGCGTTCGTTGGTGCTGCTGGCTCCGCTGTTCGTGCTGTTCGAGGCCGCGGTGTTCGTGCTCGCGCTGCGCCAAGGGTGGTGGCGCGAGAAGGCGCGGTCGTGGTGGTGGGTGCTACGCCACGCCCGCTGGATCGCGCGTCGGCGCGCGACCATGCAGGCGGCTCGCACGGTGCCTGATCGCGCACTCGCGGGTGTCATGGAGCACACCCTCGACCCGGGCAACTTCCCGTTGCCGCCCGTGCTTGCGCCGCTTCAAGTGCCGCTTCGCCTCTGGTGGCGGCTGGTGCGCCGCGTCGCCTGAAGCGTCGAAGCCGCACGCGAGGTCAGGCCGGGGCGAGCTGCGCAACGAGCTCGGCGAGCGGCTCGCGGAAGTCGCGCAGCAACGGCACGCCCGACAACCGCAACGCCGCGTTGTCGAGCACCGAGTTCGCGGGTCGCAGCGCGGGGCGTGGCGGAGCGAGGTCGCTCGTCGCTATCGGCGACACACGGTCGGGGTCGTGACCGGCGGCGGCCATGACCGCGCGCGCGAACTCGTACCACGACACCGCACCCTGGTTGGTGACATGGAAGACACCGGGGCGGCGGTCGATCACGAGCCGACGGATGGTGATCGCGAGATCGGCGGTGAAGCTCGGGTGTCCGATCTGATCGTCGACGAACGCGAGTGTGGGCTGTTGCGCGGCGATGCGCATGATGGTCTTGACCATGTTGGCGCCGCCCAACCCGCAGACCCACGACGTGCGCACGATCGTCGAATCCGCGTCGAGCTCGCGTTCGCCCGCCAGCTTCGACGCGCCGTACACCGTTCGCGGAGCGGGTATGTCCCACTCGTGATACGGCGTGGCCTTCGATCCGTCGAACACGTAGTCGGTCGAGATGTGGCACACATGCGCGCCCACGCGACGAGCGCCCTCGGCCACGTGGCGCACGGCAAGGGCGTTGCTCGCGAACGCACGGTCGGGGTCGGCCTCGCAGGCGTCGACCGCGGTCCAGGCTGCACAGTGCACGATGGCCTGGGGCCGCAACGTCGTGATCGCGCCCAGCACCTGGTCGCGATCGGTGACGTCGAGTTGCGCGTGCGTGAGCGCGGTGACGTCGTGGCGGGCGAACGCCGCAGCGACGTCTTGGCCCAGTTGGCCGCCGGCACCGGTGACGAGCAGTTGCACCGCGTCAGCTCCTCGTGTTGGCAATGGCCGCACGCTCTTTCAGCGGCTCCCACCACCAGCGGTTGGCGCGGTACCACGCGACGGTGGCCTCGAGTGCCTCACCGAGCTCGCGTGCGGGCGACCATCCGAGCCGTTGCACCTTTGCGATGTCGACCGAGTAGCGACGATCGTGCCCCAACCGGTCGTCGACGTAGTTGATGAACGACTCGTCGCGGCCGCACAACGCGAGAAGGCGGTCGGTGAGCTCGCGATTGGTGACCTCGTTGCCTGCGCCCAGGTTGTAGATCTCACCGATGACGCCGTGGCGGAACACGATGTCGACCCCGGCGCAGTTGTCCTCGACGAAGCACCAGTCGCGGATGTTCAAACCGTCGCCGTACAACGGAACCTGGTGACCGTCGAGCAGGTTTGTGACGAACAACGGGATGACCTTCTCGGGGAACTGGTACGGCCCGAAGTTGTTCGACGAGCGCGTGACCACCACCGGCAGGCCGTACGTCTCGTGGTATGCGAGCGCGATGAGGTCACTACCCGCTTTCGAGGCCGAGTACGGCGAACGCGGTGCGAGCGGATCGACCTCACGGAAGCTGCCCTCGTCGATCGACCCGTAGACCTCGTCGGTGGAGATGTGCAGAAAACGCTGCACATCTGCGCGACGGGCTTCGTCGCACATCACGTTGGTACCCAGGCAGTTCGTGCGCACGAACTCATCGGGGTTGATGATCGAGCGGTCGACATGGCTCTCGGCTGCGAAGTGGATGACCGCGTCGTGCCCGGCGAGCGCGGCGCGCACCGCGTCACGGTCACAGATGTCACCCTGGACGAACCGCATTCGCGCGTCGCCTTCGAGATCTTTCAGGTTGTCGAGGTTGCCCGCGTACGTGAGCGCGTCGTACACCGTGATCTCGTCATCGCTCGTCGCGAGCGCGTGGTGCACGTAGTTCGCACCGATGAATCCGGCCGCGCCGGTCACGAAAATACGCATGTGGTTCAGCTCCTCAGGTGCGCAAGGCTGCGTGGGGGCGCCACGGCGCTTCGATTTCCGCGCGCCGCGGGTTGGTCTGGTCGCGACCCGACAGCACCGGTTCGGTGACGCCCCAGTCGGCACCGATCGCCGGATCGTCCCACGCGACACCGAGCTCGTCGACAGGGTTGTAGTAGCCGTCGACCAGATACGTGATGGTCATGTCGGACAACGCGGCGAAGCCGTGTGCGACACCCGGCGGGATGTAGACCCCGGTGTGCGCGTGCGTACCGTCGGCGCGTCGGCCGATGTCGACAACCTGCGTGGCCCCATCGGTGGGCGAACCCTCACGGAGATCGTGGAGCACGACGCGACACGCTCCGAACGGCACGTACCAGAAGTCGGCCTGGTGCAGGTGGTAGTGCAATCCGACCACCGCGCCCGCTTGGCGATCACCGCGATTCGATTGGATCATCTCGCGCGCCCCGGGGATCCACGCGCGGCGATAGGTTTCGACGAAGAACCCACGCGCATCGCCGTGCACGACGGGTTCGACGATGTACACGCCTGCGACGACGCCGGACGCCATGACGTTGGCCATGGATGACTCCTATTCGAGCTCGATGCGGGAATGGTCTCCCAGCATCAGACGCATCGCCCGCGGTCGACTCTCGGAGTGGGTGACCTCGACGTCGCGACCGATCAAGGAATCGGTGATGCGATCGATGCCCACAAGACGACTGCGTTCGAGCACCACCGAGTGGTCGAGCTCACTGTCGATCAGCTCGCAGCCCGCGGCAATGGAGCTGTACGGCCCGACGTAGCTGTTCACGAGGCGGGTGCCCGCACCGATGATGGCCGGCCCGCGCACTCGCGAGTTCACGAGCGACGCGCCGGTCTCGATCACCACGCGACCCTCGACCAGCGATTCGGCATCGACGCTGCCGTCGTTGCGCGGCACCAGCGTGTCGAGCACGAGCCGATTGCACGCAAGAAGCGGATCCTTCTTGCCGGTGTCGATCCACCAACCGACAAGCACCTCGTGACGCACCCGGTGACCCTGGTCGATGAGCCACTGGATCGCGTCGGTGATCTCGAGCTCGCCGCGCGGCGAGGGCTCGATCGCCCGCACCGCTTCGTGGATGGTCTTGTCGAACAGGTACACGCCGACGAGCGCGAGGTCGGACGGCGGTACCTCGGGCTTCTCGACGAGCTTCACAACTTCGCCATTGGCGTCGATTTGTGCGACACCGAATGCCTTCGGGTTGGGCACGTGCGCCAGCAGGATCTGCGCGACGGGCGGACGCTGTCGGTCGGCGAGCTGCAGCGTGTCGGTGCTGCGTGACCGATCGGCCTCGAACTCCTGGAGGAACTCGGTGAGACCCTGCTCGAGCATGTTGTCGCCGAGGTACATGACAAAGTCGTCGTCACCGAGGAAGTCGTGCGCGATCAGCACGCAGTGCGCGAGACCGAGCGGCGCGTCCTGGGCGATGTATGTGATGTGCACACCGAATCGGCTGCCGTCGCCGACTGCGGCGACGATCTCGTCGCGGGTGTCGCCGACGATGATCGCGATGTCGCGGATGCCGGCCGAGGCCATGTCCTCGATGCCGTAGAACAGGATCGGCTTGTTGGCGACCGGCACCAATTGCTTGGCGCTGGTGTGGGTGATGGGACGCAAACGCGTCCCCGCGCCACCGGAGAGGATCAGGCCTTTCATCGGGGCGGCACGCTAGTCGACGCGTTGTGGCGGACCTGCGGCGCGGGCCGCCGACACCGAGCACAGGCCGCGCGACGCGACACAGCACCGATCTTCACGGTGCGGTACTCGTGTCGGACAGCACACGGTCCTCGTCGGCCTCGGAGGTGCGGAGGAGTCGGACAAAGGTGACCGCAAGCACCGCGGCCGAGACGAACGACGCGACGAGTGCGGCGAGCTCGACGCGCAACAACAAGTCGTTGCCCAACGCGGCCACGACGACGAACGCGACCATGCCGGCGAGCCAACCGAGCGCGACCACGTTCTGACCCTTCAGCGCGATCATCGCCTGGGCGATCGACATGGCGACGATGATGAACGCGGTGCCGAGCGCGAGCAGGCCCACGTCGAGATGACCCAACTCGACCTTGAACGCCTTGCGCAACACGTACGGGCCGACGCCGTAACCCGCGACCGTTCCGGCGACGCCGATGGCCGTGACGGCGAGCAACAGCCGTTCGAACGAACGCCGGAACTCGTGGTAGTGGCGCCCGCTCGCGAGCGCCGAAAGCCTCGGCAGCAGAGCCGCCTGCACCGCTTGGAACAAGAACAACGGGATTCGGGCGACGATGACGCCGTTGAACAGGCTCTTGACCTCGGCCTCTTGGCCGTCCTTCGCGAGGAGCTTGGCACTGATCATGGCCGCGTTGATGAGGCTCTGAGACAACACCGACCCGGCGAGCAGGGCTCCGAGCGACGGCGTGAGCTCGCTCCACGGGGCGGGCGGCCCCGGCTCGTGGGCGATGGGCCACGCCGATCTGGCGACCGCGCCCACCGCGAACAGCGGCGCGATGCCGATCGCCAGGCCATAGCCGCCGGCCGCGCGGTAGCCGACGACGGCCAGCAGCACGGCGAGCGCCAACCGACCGAGCGCCTCACCGCCGATGTAGGTCGCGTACGGCACGAACTGACCGCTGCCCGACAAGATGCCGCGCGCGAGATGGCCCATCGCGTACCCGACCACGCCGATGCACAGCGAGACGAACAGCGTCCAGTGGCCGTCGAAAAGATGATCGGTGATCAGCCACGACGTGGCGAGACACACGACGAGCACGAGTGCGGTGAGGCCTGCACCGAGG
>JANMVY010000837.1:0-2786 GCA_031393535.1 Actinomycetes bacterium
CTCGATCATTGGGAAGGTGAGCTACGTCGCGTGCAACGCGAGCCGCTCCCCGAGATGGAGATCGTGCTCGCGTGGCTGCGGGCGCGCACACCCGAGGCGCAGGCGACGGTGCTCGTGCACGGCGACTTCAAGCCTGGCAACGCGTTGGTGCGCGGCGATCATCTCGGAGTCGTGCTCGACTGGGAGACAGCGCATCTGGGCGATCCGCTCGAGGACCTCGGATGGATCACGAATCCGGTGCGCCAACGTGAGCACCAGATCCCGGGTTCGTGGGAGCGCGCACACATCGCGGCTCGATGGAGCGAGCGCACCGGCTTTCATGTCGACGCCGTCGAGCTCGCCTGGTGGAACGTGCTCGCCAACTACAAGCTCGCGGTGATCGGGTTCACCGGCGTTGCGGAGTTCATCGACCAGCACATGGATCGTCCGTACAACGCGCCGCTGTCCTTGTGCCGCATCATGTACGACCTCATGGACCTTTGATCGTGCGCCCGACGCTTTCCGAACAACTTCGCGGCTTGCGCCGCATCCTCGATCAGGTCGTCGCACCGGCCGTCGAGGGCGACTACGAGCGGTCCACGCTCGAAGGCGTCATCCGATCGCTCGAGATGCTCGAACAACGCGTCGACGACGTCGGCCCGTTCCTCACCTGGGACAATCTCGAGACTGCGTCGTTGCTGCGCTCCATCGTCCCACGCCTGGCGCTCTCCGAGCAGATCGACTCGCCGTGCACGGTCGGGGCCGGCGACATCGTCGCGCTCGACGCGGAGAACGAGCGTTTGCGAGGCGTGCTCGCGGCGGTCCTTCCCGTGCTCGTGAGCGACCCATCGATGGCCGACCTGTATGCCAAGGTGATCGCACACCTGCGGGTTCGACTCTCGCGCTATCCGTTCACCTCCACGGCGACACTGCCGTCACGCTGACCCGACACGAGGCACCCCATGCTCTCCGAGCTCGATGACACGCTCTGGCACCAGATCGCGTCCACGTTCGATCATGTCGCCACCAGCGATCCACGGTTCTTCGATCGGTACTGGTTCGCGATCTACGAACCGGGCGGGCTCGCTGCGGTGCAGTTCACCCTTGGCGTCTACAACAACATGAACGTCGTCGACGCCGGATTCGTCGTGGTGCATGGCGACCAGCAGTACAACCTCCGCGTGTCGCGTTCGTTGCGCCCGCGCTTCGAAGCGGCGGTCGGGCCGATGCGGGTCGAGGTCGTCCGCCCGCTCGAGGAGTTTCTTCTCGTGGTGAGCGGCGATGGCACGCACCACGTACGCGGCGAGTTGCGATGGCGTGGGGTGTTGCCGCCCGAGGAGGAGAAGCCGCACTTCGAACGCATCCGGGGCCGTGTCGCACAGGAGTATCAACGCTTCGATCAGATCGGCGTATGTTCGGGATGGTTGGACATCGCCGGTACCCGCGTCGAGGTCGATGACTGGTGGGCATGCCGCGACCACTCCTGGGGCGTGCGTCCGAGCATGGGAATCCCCGAGCCGGTCACCGGAGCGAGCGTGCTCCCAGGTCGCGTCGGCTCACTGTTTTCGTTCCTCTTCTTCTCGACCGACACGCTGGCCGGGCACGTGCAGATCGCCGAACGCGGTTCCGAACGTACCTACCTCACCGGTCTTGTGCGTGACCGTCGCGACCTGGCCGCTCCCGACCTGCACGTGGTCGATGCCACGCTGCGCATCGAACTGCACCATGGAACGCGTCGCTTCCGATACGCCGTGGCCGACGTGGTGCTCGACGACGGTCGACGAGCGACCATTCGGTCGACTGCGCTGGGGCGGGCGATCGCCATGCCCGGTCTCGGCTACAGCGGCGGCTTCGATGACACGCGCGGCCTCGGGGTCTGGCGCGGTGACGACCATCGCGAGATCGACGTGTGGGATGTGCGCCATGCGGCCGAGATCGTCGACGAGCAGGGCCACACCAGCGTCCCCCTCCATCGGATCCAACCCGTGCACGTCACCGTGTCGGGCGACGCACTCGACGGCGAGGGCACCGGCAGCCACACGCTCATCGCGAACGGGAATCTCCCCCAGTACGGCTTGAGCTGACGCCGTGTTCCACGTGTTCGTGGAGCCCGAATCGACGGCTCGGGACTACTTCTTCACGAGGTCGACCGGGTGACTGACCGACTCGAAGAAGTCATTGCCCTTGTCGTCGACGACCACGAACGCGGGGAAGTCGACAACTTCGATGCGCCACACGGCCTCCATACCGAGTTCGGGATACTCGAGCACCTCGACCTTCTTGATGCAGTCTTGCGCGAGCCGGGCCGCGGGGCCGCCGATGGAACCCAGGTAGAAACCACCGTGGCGTTTGCACGCATCGGTCACTGCCTTCGACCGGTTGCCCTTCGCCAGCATGACGAAGCTGCCGCCCGCGGCCTGGAACTCGTCGACGTAGCTGTCCATGCGGCCGGCGGTGGTCGGGCCGAACGAACCCGATGCGTAGCCCGCCGGCGTCTTCGCCGGACCGGCGTAGTAGACGGCCATGTTCTTCAGGTACTCGGGGAGGCCGTGGCCCGCGTCGAGCCGTTCTTTCAACTTCGCGTGCGCGATGTCGCGTGCGACCACCATCGGACCGTGCAGCGACACCCGGGTCTTCACGGGCAGCTTCGACAAGTCGGCACGGATCTCGTGCATCGGGCGGCCCAGGTCGATGCGCACGACGTCGTCACCCAGCATGGTCTCGGTGATCTCGGGGAGATACTTCGCGGGGTCGGTCTCGAGTTGCTCGAGGAACACGCCGTCAGAGGTGATCTTGCCGAGCGCATT